>NZ_JBMGJV010000008.1:0-114976 GCF_051025295.1 Candidatus Dedyshia acidiphila
GACGACATCGGACGGCATGGTGACGGCGAAGTAGGGCTCCGCGGTGACGATCAGGCCGAAGGCCTGCATGGATGTCGTCACGCGAATGTCGGCCTTTTTGCCGTCGGGGAGCACTTCACCGAGCGCGCTGGGGCGGCCGTCGGGCGTGATCGCCCAGAGCACGTAGGTCAGGTACTCGGGACCGAAGGTGTTGGCCGGCGGCAGGTCTTCAAAGTGCGCGTCGATGGTGGCGTTGCCCTTGCCGTTGTCGACGGAGGCCGAACCCTTGGCGCGCGGCAGCAGGCTGGTGCCCTCAAAGCCGATGTGCGTTTTGCCGGTGCGGTTGAAGTAGTTGATCGCTTCGATATCGCGCCCGATGACCTGCACGCGATAGAGCGGCTCGCCATTACGCATCTCCTGCGTGGGCGGCGGGGTGGGCTGAGAGACAGGGCTGGTGTCCTGCGCGAGCACGGGCACAGCCAACACACACGAGAGAGCCAGGGCAGCAGACGCAGAACTCGCACGGAAGGTCGACTTCATGGAGTCACTCCTTGTTTTGCGGGAAGATGGCGCGCGGCGAAAGGTGAGGCCAGGAGCGGAGCCGCGACAGCACAGAGGATGGGCGCAGGGCGCCCGGGCACAACAGACTGCATGATTAGGTGGATGCGGGCGAGGCGAAATTGGCTGTGACGCGAACGCTAAATATACATTAAATCAGCAGCTTAGGCCTGCTACTCTGACGCGAATAGTCGCTCGGGAAAGTGAAACGCCGGAGCATGATGCCCCGGCGTGAGAGTGCCTGATTGCGGCGGGTCTTTAAGGCTGCGGCATGACCAACTGATGCGCGATCGCGAAGAGCGCCAGCTCGAGGCGGGTGGAGACGCCAGTCTTGTCGAAGATGTTCGACAGGTGGCGCTTCACGGTCTCTTCGCTGATCGAGAACTGCTTGGCGATGTCGCGGTTCGAGCAGCCCTCGACGATGCAGCCGACGACTTCAAGCTCACGCGGGGTGAGTCCGTAGGTCTTGCGCTCGGGCACGGCGGCCTTCTGCATTAGCTCGTGCAGTGCGCCGACGAGGTTGACGACGCGCTGCCCGTTGATCCAGTAGTCGCCCTGCATAACGGCGTCAATGGCGTTAGTGAGCTGGTCGATCAGCGCATCTTTCGTGACGATGCCGCGCGCGCCGATCTGCAGCGCTTCGATGACCTGCTGGGTGGAGATGGTCGCCGTGAGCAGAAGGATCTTCACGCGCGGCGAACCGCTCATGATGGCGCGCATGGCTTCGAGGCCGGGCATGCGCGGCATCGAAAGGTCGAGCAGCAGGATGTCGGGCAACAGCTCGAGCGTCTGCGTGATGGCCTCATCGCCGTCCGAGGCCTCGCCGACGACATCGAAGTGGCCCTCGGCGCGAAGCATGTTGCGCACACCGATGCGCACGACCGGATGGTCATCAGCAAGAAGGATACGGATGGTGCCGTTGCGGTGCTCGGCTGCTGCGGGTGGGTTCGGGCTCATCGTGCCTCTCCGGAGGGCGTGCTGCTGATCAGCATAGTGTGCTCTACCTCGTCGCAGGCTCTTTCGAGTTGTCGAAAGAGGTTCGGCTGTTCCTCATACGATACCTGTCCTGCTTCCAATGCGGCGGCGATGGTGGCCACACCATGCACGCCGGACATGGCCGCGGCGCCTTTCAGGGCGTGGGCGCAGCGGCGCAGGCCTTCGTCGTCCCCGGCTGCGGCACAGCGCTCGAGCTCCGCGATGCGCTGCCGCGTGTCTGCTACGTATACGGTAAAGAGCTCATGGATAGCCTCGGGCGGCATCATAGCGCGCAGCTTGTCGATGGTCGCGGCGTCGAGCGTTGCAGGCAACCGAGCCGCCGCCGGCTGCTCCGCTGTGCGCGGCGTAGAACGGCCAGTGATGGCGGCGCGCAGCAAGTCGCGATCGACTGGCTTGGCAAGAAACTCGTCGAAGAGCGCCAGTTCGCCCTCGGGCAGTGGAGACGCGCTCATGGCGACGAGGCGGGGTCGAGGCTCTGGCAATGCGCGAACGAAGCGGGCGACGTCGGGGCCGCTGACCTCGGGCATCTGGTGGTCGACCAGCACCACATCGGGTGGGGCTGGCAGCTCGCCGAGCAGTTCGATGGCGCGCTGGCCGCCGAGTGCCCGGATCACCTCGGTGCCCTTGGCCGCGAGCAGCAGTGCGATCAGTTCGAGCACGATGGGGTCGTCATCGACCAGCAGGATCGAGACCGGTCGAGCATCGTTCGGCCGCAGCATTGCCAGCTCGTTGAGGTGCGTACTCCCGTCCACAGACGCATAGTACGCGAAGCCGCCCGGCTGGCGTGAAGGCGGTGAGCGCGGACTGGATCGTTTGTTGCGCGAAGCCGTGCTTGTACAGTGGAGGCCACATGAGCGAAGAGGACGAGAGCTCGTTACCCCCAGGCCAGGCATTGCTGGAACAGCGGCTGGCGGCATTGACCGCGCGGGTGTATCGCCTGGAGGCCGAGGTCGCGGATCTGCGCGGCGTCCGCGAACCGGTGCCTGCAGCGAACGCAATGGCAGCCGAGCCGGTTCCGATTCGCGAGGCTGCGTGGGACGCATCGGTGTCCGCGCAGACACGCCAGCCGGTGACGCCGCTGCCGGTGCGCCAGGCGCAATCGCTCGAGTCGCGCGTGGGCTCGCAGTGGTTCAACCGCATCGGCATTCTCGCGGTGCTGATCGGGGTCGCGCTGTTCCTGAAGCTGGCCTTCGATAATCACTGGATCGGGCCGCTGGGCCGCGTCCTGGTGGGGCTTGCGGGCGGCGTGGCGCTGGTGCTGTGGTCGGAGCGCTTTCGCAGTCGCGGCTACGCGGCGTTCTCCTACACGCTGAAGGCGCTGGGCACGGGCGTGCTCTACCTGTCGCTCTGGACGGCGTCGTCGGTCTACGGACTGGTGCCGGCCGGGGTGGCGTTTGCCGGGATGGTGCTGGTCACGGTGGCGAATGCTTGGACGGCGTGGCGCCAGCGCGCCGAGCTACTGGCGGTGTATGCCATCGTCGGCGCCTTCGCGACGCCGCTGCTGCTCTCGACGGGACAGAACCAGGAGACGTTTCTCTTCAGCTACCTGCTGCTGATGAACGTAGCAACCCTCGCGTTGCTGGTGCTCCGCCGCTGGGATCGTCTACTGCTGCTCGCATTTGTCGGCACAGCGCTGTTCTACGCGGGCTGGTACTGGCAGTACTACAGCCCCGCCGCGTTTGCTGAGACCGCAGTCTTCCTCGCGCTCTTCTTCGTCCTGTTTGCGCTGGCAGCGGTATGGGCGGGTCGCGGAGGAGCGCCGACGCTACGGCCAGAGCTGCGGGTGCTGGTCAGCGCGCTGAACGCAGGGCTGGGCTTCTTCGGTTTCTTCGCCATGGTGTCGCAGCAGAACGGGACGCGCAGCCCCGCGACGGCGTTCTGCGCGGCGGCATTCGGCATGGCCTACCTTGCGATCTTCGCGGCGATGCGCAGGAGCGAGTCTGGAGCGGGTTGGTCGCTGCTCCGCGAGACGCAACTCGCCATCGCGATCGTGCTGTTCGCGATTGCAGTGCCGCTGGCCGTGCATGGCTCCTGGGTTACGGTGGAATGGATGGCGGGGTTCGCTGTCCTGGTCTGGCTGGCGACGCGTCATCGCAGCCAGGTGCTGACGGCGCTGGCCGGAGGCGTGCTCGCCGTGGCGCTGGTCTCGCTGGCGGTCGACGCGACGACAACGCAGCACGTTGTGCTCTGGAATCCGCGCATGCTGAGCTTCGTGGCGTCGATTCTGGCGGTGGGCGCGGCGACATGGATCGCACGTGACGTGGCCGCGGAGTCACTCGAGTGGCGACGGGCTGTTGCGATTGGAGCGGTGCTCACGCATGCGCTGGTGGTGATCGCGGTGCTCTGCGAGATTGGGACGTACTGGTCGAACCAGCCGATCGCTCGCGGCCTGGGGTCGGCGGACTACGCTGCCGCGCTCACGGATCGGCGGATGGCGGAGCGCTTCACCGACTCGGCTTGGCTGCTGCTGGCCGGCGTTGCGGTGCTGGCCTGGGGCTTCCGCCGGCGTGTGGCGGCGCTGCGCTGGGAGGGTTTGGCGCTGCTGGCGGTGACGATCGTGAAGGTATTTGTCATCGATACGAGCACGCTGAGCCAGGGCTATCGCAGCCTCAGCTTCCTCGCGCTTGGCGCATTGCTGGTCGGGGTCAGCTTCGCCTACCAGCGCGACTGGCTGCACCTGCGGGCTCCGGCGCAGAACGATCCCCGCTAGCAACAGAAAAGGGGACCGCGTGAGCGATCCCCTCGTTGTGAAAGCCGCGCTTCAGGCTGGCTTCGATGGTGCTGGAGCCGGTGCTGGCGCGGTGGCGGCTGGCTGCTTCAGATGCGTGAACAGCTTGGCCGCATTGAGTGCGGTGTTGTAGATGCCCCAGCTCAGCGGGATCGCGACAACGATCCACGCGGCTGCGACAAGGGCGGATGAGCTCTTCTGCTCGGTTGCCATGATCAGGTCTCCTTAGTGGCCGACCGGGACGGCCCCGGCGGGTTGTTCCTTCATCCAGAAGCGCTCGGCGACCGGGCGCACCATCAGGTTCGCGACAAAGCCGACGATCAGCAGTCCCGTCATGATGTGCAGGATGAGCGGATAGGCCTGCTCGCGGGGCAGGTGCGCGGCGATGTAGTGGTCGAGGATGCCGTTGACGATGAGCGGGCCGATGATGCCAGCCGCCGACCATGCCGTCAGCAGCCGGCCGTGGATGGCGCTGACGTTATACGGCCCGTAGAGATCGCGCAGGTAGGCCGGAATGGTGGCAAAGCCGCCGCCATACATGCTGATGAGCACGCCGGCCACGAGGACGAAGAGCGGCACGCTATCCAGATGCAGCGTCCCGGTGAGCGGCAGCAGAAAGTAGAGAACCGCGCCGATCGCGAAGAAGATCATGTAGGTGGGCTTGCGTCCGACGAAGTCCGACGTGGATGCCCAGAGGAAGCGGCCGGCCATGTTGAAGATGCTGAGCACGCCGACGAAGCCCGCTGCCGCAGCCGGGGTGACCTGGCCGTGGAAGAGGTCCTGGATCATGGGGGAGGCCTGCTCGAGGATGCCGATGCCCGCCGTGACGTTCAGGAAGAGGACGAGCCACAGGAAGTAGAACTGTGGCGTCTTCATGGCTGCGTTCACATCCACGTTGTGGGAGCTGATGAGCGCGGAGTGCTTGACTGGCGGGGTCCAGCCGGCTGGCTTCCACCCATCGGCGGGGACGCGGATGGTGAAGACGCCGAACATCATGAAGATGAAGTAGAGGATGCCCATTGTGACCCACGTGCTGGGGATCGCGGGATGGCCGCCGGCCTTGTAGAAGGCCATCAGCTTGGTGCCGAGGGGCGAGCCGATCATGGCGCCACCGCCGAAACCCATGATGGCGAGTCCGGTGGCGAGACCCGGGCGATCCGGAAACCATTTGATCAACGTGGAGACGGGTGAGATGTACCCCATGCCTAACCCGACGCCGCCGACCACGCCGTAGCCGAGATAGATCAGCCAGAGTTGGTGCGAAGAGGCGCCAGCGGCAGCGATCTCAAACCCGAGCCCGAAGCAGCATGCGGCGACGAACATAGCCTTGCGCGGACCGGCCGTCTCCAGCCACTTGCCGAACAGCGCTGCCGAAAGGCCGAGAACCGCGATGGCGATCGAGAAGACGTAGCCGATCTCCTTCAGGTTCCACTGCGCGCCGTCGGCCGCCTTGATGGCGAGCAGCGGGTTCTTGAAGACGCTGAAGGCATACACCTGACCGATGGACAGGTGGACTGCAAGTGCGGCCGGGGGAACCAGCCAGCGGCTGAAGCCGGGCTTGGCGACCGAGCGGGAACGATCAAGGAAAGAAAGGGCAGACATGAGTCTCCGTGAGTGTGGAAAAGAGCCGTCCTACAGTACGACGCGAATCAAACTCCCGTCGACTCTCGATTTTTCATAGGACGAGAGAGTTCCCGAGTCGGAACGGAAGGCAGGCCGCGCATAGGGGGCGCCGCGTGGCCGCGCTGCTAGCTGCTATGCTGGCTCGCACTTCGCGCCCGGTTCCTGAGCGGGTGCGTCTGGGAGCGCTCACAAATGCCCGATGTCCTTCCCCTTCGCCTCTCCACCCGCCGCTTGTCTGTTCTCGCCGGACTCCTGTTACCTGCATGCGTGTTGCCCGCTCAGGTCGTGGTCACGAATGGCCCGGTGATCGGATCGAGAAACCCGATCACTGCCGATCCCGCAGTGCCTCGGCCGGATACGACGCCGTGCACGGTGCAATTGTTCACGAACCAGGCGTTCGCCGACTTCAACAACAAGACGTTCGCGTACGCGCCGCCGGCAGAGTGCCCTGGCCCCTGGGCCAAGGTCGTCTTCTCGGCCGATTTCACCGTAAGCGCAGGGCGGCAGTTCGATCGCACAGCGCAGTTCCTGATCGGTGACATGAACATCTATTACGGGACGACCGCCGAACCGCGCCGCACGCTGAGCCCGTCCTGGCACGTGGAGAGCGACATCACCGACCTGAGCGCCGGGCTGAAAACCGCGCAGCCGGGCCAGGCGATACTCGGCAACTTCGTCGGCACATCCGGCGGCGTGGTGTATGACGGCGTGATCTACGCGAATGCGAAGCTCGAGTTCTATCCCGCCGATGGCGCCAGTCCTGCACCGCGCGTCGCCGACCTGGTGGTGCCGCTGCCGAACAAGGCTGGCGGTGCAGCCGGGTTGAACACGACGAGCAGCCAGGTCGCCGATACGGTCACGCTGCCGCGCAACATCCAGCAGCTCTACCTCGATGTCTTCGCGCAGAGCCAGTCGAACGACGAATTTGACTGGACGTGTGTGCCGAATGACGTCGCGAACGAGCTCTATAGCTGCGGCAATACGGCCTTCCGCGAGACGGAGATCACGATCGATGGCAAGCCCGCAGGAGTCGCCCCGGTTTACCCGTGGATCTATACGGGCGGTGTCGATCCGTATCTGTGGGCGCCCATCCCTGGCGTGCAGACGCTGAACTTCAAGCCATTCCGCGTGAACCTGACACCGTTCGCGGGTACGCTGACGGACAACAAGCCGCACACGGTCGCGCTGAGCGTCTTCAACGCGAACTCCTACTTCCTCGCGACGGCGAACCTGCTGGTCTTCACCGATCCGCATGCCCAGCAGACGAATGGTGGCCTGTTGGTGGATACGCTTTCCGCCGCGCCGACCCCGGTGGTGAGCGAGAACCTGAACACCGACTCGGGCGGCGACGTGACGGGCACGGTGGGCGTGACATCGGACCGGAAGTACCAGATCAGTGGCTGGGTGACCGGCTCTGCGGGCCGCGTGACGACAACGGTCGACGGCGCAGTGCACTTCAACAACGCGCAGAGGTTCGTCATCAACAGCGCGCAATACATCCAGGACATCACGCAGGCGACGACGGTAGACCAGACCACCACCAGCCAGCAGGCCAACCGTACCGATGTCGACGCGCAGCACTACACGTATCCGTTCCATTTCCTGATCGACGAGGAGGTGGCGGCCGATGGATCGTTCACCGAGCTGAACACGTCGGACCAGGTCTATCGCGTGAGCGATCAGAAGACCTCGGGCGGCGCGGTGACGTATGCGAGCAACGTGTCGAACGAAGTGCAATCGCAGGACACGGACACGTTCAGCGCATCGGGTGCCTTCCTCGGGCCTGTGGGCGCGGCAAGCACGCAGACCTACAAGGCGAGCGACACGAACGGGTACTGCTACGGCGAGCAGCTGAGCTCCGCGGGCGGGCTGCTGACCGGGGTGGTCGATATCGGCTGCCACTAGAGCCAATCAGCAACGAACAGCAAAGGCCTGCCCTGGTCCGAAGATGGACCGGGGTGGGCCTTTTCTTCTGTGGCGTAGAGTGGGGCCATGCATGTCGTCATCTTCGGCGCGAGCGGGATGGTGGGGCAGGGCGTGCTGCTGGAATGCCTGCGCGACGAGGGCGTCGCGAGCGTGCTGGTGATCGGGCGCAGGCCGACCGGACGAACCGATGCGAAGTTGCGCGAAGTACTGCTGCCCGACCTGTTCGACGTGAGCGCGTATGCGGACGAGCTGCGCAACTGCGATGCGTGCTTCTTCCCGCTCGGCGTGTCGTCGGCTGGCATGCGGGAGCCGCAGTATCGTGGCCTGACTACGACCTGACGCTTGCGATTGCGCAGGCGCTGGTTGAGCGCAGTCCGCAGGCATGCTTCATTTACGTATCCGGAACAGGCACAGACAGCACCGCGCGGAGCCGCGTGATGTGGGCCAGGGTGAAGGGCGAGACGGAGAACGCGGTGCAAGCGCTGCCGTTTCGCAGTGTCTTCCTCTTCCGGCCCGGCGTCATCGTTCCGCTGGACGGAATCCGCTCGAGGACGCGCGCGTACCGCCTGCTCTACAGCGTGGGCTGGCCCCTGCTACCACTCTTGCAGCGTGTGTTTCCGCGAGCAATCGTGACGACGCGTGAGGTGGGCCGGGCCATGCTGCATGTGGCGCGCGCAGGCTGGCCGCGGCCGGTGCTCGAGATCCGCGACATCTATGACGCCGCCCACGCGGATGCCCGACCCGCCACGGCCTGAGCCATAGCTTGCCCTGCTGCGAGCTTCCCGTTACTGTGGAGCGCGGAAACCAGCAGAGAGTGAGCGACATGACCGAGTCCCTGGAGAACCAGCACTTCAGTTCCATCCTGCGCGAGATGCGGAGCTTTCCGCCGCCGCCGGAGTTCGCCGCCAAAGCGCATGTGAACGGGCCGGCGGAGTACGACGCGATGTATCGCCGATCCATCGAAGAGCCAGAGCAGTTCTGGGCCGAGGTGGCGGGCGATCTGGATTGGTTCGCGCCGTGGACCAAGGTGCTCGAGTGGGATGCGCCGCATGCGAAGTGGTTCGTCGGCGGCAAACTGAACCTCTGCCATAACTGCGTCGATCGTCATGCGTTGAGCGATCGCGCGGAGAAGACAGCAATTCTGTGGGAGGGCGAGCCGGGCGAGACACGCAAGCTGAGCTTCCGCGAGTTGCACGCAGAGGTGCAGCGCTTCGCAAATGTGCTGAAGGGCTTTGGCGTGAAGAAGGGCGATCGCGTCGCCGTCTACATGGGGATGACGCCGGAGCTCGCCGTCGCGGTGCTGGCCTGTGCGCGCATCGGCGCGGTGCACTCGGTGATCTTCGGCGGGTTCGCGGCGAACGCGCTGGTCGATCGCATCAACGACGCGCAGTGTGTCGCGGTCATCACGCAGGACGGCTCCTACCGGCGAGGCAGCGAGGTGAAGCTGAAGAAGGTGGTCGACGAAGCGCTCGCGCAATGTCCAAGCGTGAAGAGCGTGATCGTCTATAAGCGCAGCGGCAGTGACGTGACGATGCAGGCCGGCCGCGATCACTGGTGGCACGAGGAGATGGCGAAGGCCGCGCCGGAGTGCCCTGCGGAGCCGCTCGATTCCGAAGACCCGCTCTACATCCTCTACACCTCCGGCACGACGGGGAAGCCGAAGGGACTGGTGCATACGACGGGCGGCTACTCGGTGGGCACATACTTCACCAGCCGCATCGTCTTCGATCTCAAGGACGACGATGTGTACTGGTGCTCCGCCGACATCGGGTGGGTCACGGGGCACTCGTACGTGCTCTACGGCATCCTGCAGAACGGCGTGACGACCGTGATGTATGAGGGTGCGCCGAACTTCCCGGAGCCGGATCGTTTCTGGAAGATCATCGACGACCACAAGGTCACGATCTTCTACACGGCGCCAACGGCGATTCGCGCATTCGTGAAGTGGGGCAATGCGCATGTGGAGAAGCACTCGCTCGCATCGCTGCGCCTGCTGGGCACGGTGGGCGAGCCGATCAACCCCGAGGCGTGGATGTGGTACCACGAGAAGATCGGCCACGGCCGCTGCCCCATCGTGGATACGTGGTGGCAGACCGAGACGGGCGCGATGATGATCGCGCCTGTGCCGGGTGCAGTTGCGACGAAGCCCGGCTCGGCAACGCGGCCATTGCCCGGAATCGTGCCTGAAATCGTGACGAAAGACGGCAAGCCGGTACCGAAGGGTCAAGGTGGACTGCTGGTCATCCGGCGGCCCTGGCCATCGATGGCGCGCACCATCTATGGCGATCCGCAACGCTTTATCGACACCTACTGGTCGGCCTTCCCCGGCACTTACCTGACGGGCGACGGCGCACGCCAGGACGAGGACGGCTACTACTGGCTGATGGGTCGCGTCGATGACGTGATAAACGTGAGCGGCCATCGCCTGGGCACGATGGAAGTGGAGAGCGCACTCGTCGCGCACCCGAAGGTGGCCGAGGCAGCCGTCGTTGGTCGTCCTGATGAGTTGAAAGGGCAGGCCATCTCGGCGTTCGTCACGCTCGAAGGCGGATCGAAGCCCTCGAAGGATCTGAAAGACGAACTGCGCGCGTGGGTGGCGAAGGAGATTGGTGCGCTGGCGAGGCCGGACGACATTCGCTTCACGGAGGCGCTGCCGAAGACGCGCTCCGGCAAGATCATGCGGCGACTGCTGCGCGAACTGGCGGCGGGCGGCGACATCAAGGGCGACACGACTACTCTTGAGGACCTTCAGGTATTGGCCAGGCTGCGCGAGAACGAAGAGGTCTGAGAGGCGGGTCCATGTCAGACGATCGGAGCGGCGTGACGGGATATGGGCTCGACCGACGGCATCTGCTCCGGTGGGCGGGTGCGGGAGCTGTCCTGGGCAGCGTTCCTGGTGTGGCATTGGCCGCAGGTGCTGACGGCGCGGCCGTGGCAGCAGTCTTCGACGTTCGGCGGTTTGGGGCCACGGGCGACGGACGCACCATCGATTCTTCAGCGATCCAGCGCGCCATCGATGCAGCCGCAGCAATCGGTGGTGGCACTGTGCTGCTTTCCGCCGGCACCTACGCCAGCTACTCGCTGCGCCTGCGCAGCCACATCTGCCTGTTCCTTGCGCCGGGAGCGACGCTGCTAGCCGCGCCGGCTCCGTCCGGCACTGCGAGTGGCGGGTACGACGCTCCGGAGCCGCAGGGCGCCTGGGAGGCGTACCAGGATTATGGTCACAATCACTGGCACAATAGCCTGATCTGGGGAGAGGGTCTGCACGATGTGTCGATCTTGGGGCCAGGGCGCATCTGGGGCCGCGGGCTGAGCCGTGGTTGGGAGACCGACGCAACGTACCCGCCTGCCACCCGCGCGGCGGGGCAGGGCAACAAGGCGATCGCGCTGAAGCTATGCCACAACGTGACGCTGCGCGACTTCGAGATTTTTGAAGGTGGCTGGTTCGGCGTTCTTGCCACCGGCGTCGATAACCTGACCATCGATAACCTGCGCATCGACACGAATCGCGATGGCATCGACATCGACTGCTGCCGCAACGTGCGCGTGTCGAACTGCACGGTGAATTCGCCGTACGACGACGGCATCTGTCCCAAGAGTTCCTTCGCGCTCGGTTATGCGCGGCCAACCGAGAACGTGACGATCACGAACTGCTTCGTCACAGGCAGCTATCAGATCGGCTCCGTGCTGGATGCGACGTGGAAGCCCATGCCTGCCTCGTTTGCGTCGCAGGCGACGGGGCGCATCAAGTGCGGGACGGAGTCGAACGGCGGCTTCCGGAACATCACGATCAGCAACTGTGTGTTTGAGAGCTGCCGCGGTTTCGCGCTTGAGACGGCAGATGGAGCGGTGATTGAGGACGTCGTGTTCAGCAATATCACGATGCGCAACATCACCCAATCTCCGTTCTTCCTGTTTCTCGGGTCACGGATGCGTGGTCCCAGCGGCATGCCGGTGGGCAGCCTGCGGCGTGTGCTCCTGTCCAACATTGTCAGTTCGCATGCCGGGCAGTTGCCGAGCCTTCTCGTCGGCACCGCAGCGCAGCCGATCGAAGATATCCGGATCAGCGACGTATACCTGCACCAGGCTGGAGGCGGGGATGCTGCGATGGCGACAGCCGAGCCGCCGGTGAAAGAGAACGCGTACCCCGACCCTGGCATCTATGGTCCGTTGCCGGCCACCGGCATCTACATGCGACACGTCCGCAACGTCGAGTTGAGCCACATCGAGGTGGCGGCCGAGGCGACGGATGCGCGCGCGGCATTCTGCCTCGATCAGGTCGAAGGTGCAGATTGTTTTCGCGTGCGGGTTCCGCGCGTGGCACCGGCATTCGATCTACGGGATGTGCACGACTTCCGCTCGTTCGGCAGCATCTCGCTCGAGGATGTGCGGCTCGCCGACGTCACGCGGCGGAAGATCTAAAAAGGGGCGGATGCCGCGTGAGCGTGAAAGCGTAGGCGGAAGAAAGAGGGCGCAGCCAATGTGGCTGCGCCCTGTGCCGCAACGAGGTTAGACCGCGCGCGGCATCGTGAAGCTGAACGTGCTGCCCTGGCCGAGCGTGGAGTGGACGCGAATGTGCCCACCATGCTGCTCGACGATAGCGCGGCAGATCGCGAGCCCGAGTCCGGTGCCGCCCATGGCGCGGGAGTCCGACGCATCTACCTGCTGGAAGCGCTCGAAGATGATCTCGAGCTTTTCAGGCGGGATGCCGCGGCCGTGATCTTCAACATCGAAGGTGACCTCAGCGTCACCGTTCGCGCTTGCGCTGAGGCGGATCTCGCCGCCCGGGTGCGAGAACTTAATTGCGTTGCTGATCAGGTTATGCAGTGTCTGCAATGTGCGATCCACGTCGACCAGAACCTCGACCGGTTGCGCATCGATGCGGAAGTGCAGATTGTGCTGCGAGGCTGCGCTCTGCTGCAGGTCGGCGGCGCGGCGCAACAGGTCGACGGCGTTGGCCTTCTCGCGATGAAGCGGCAGGCGGCCGGAGCCGATCCGCTCGAAGTCGAGGATGTCATTGACCAGGCGCACGAGACGATCGCAGTTGCCGATCGCGACATCGAGCATCTGGGCCAGCTTTTCCGGCCGCTTCTCGAGCACACCGCCGGCGATGAGGCCGAGCGCTGCGCGCAATGAGGTGAGCGGCGTCCGCAGCTCGTGGCTGACGGTCGAGATGAACTCGTCCTTCATGCGATCGAGGCGACGGCGCTCCGAGACGTCCGCGAAGGCGACGACGATGCCGGACACGATGCCGTCGTGCACCAGTTGCCTCGCGACGTACTCGACCGGGAAGGACGTGCCGTCCTTGCGCCAGAAGACTTCGTTGTCGATGCGAACTGGGTCATCCGAGTGGAGGGCTGCCTGGATGGGGCAGTCCTTCTGCAGGTAGGGCGTGCCGTCGGCCCGGGTGTGGTGGACGAGATCGTGCGTGTTCTTGCCGAGGATCTCTTCGACCGTGTAGCCGAACATGCTGGCGCCGATCTCGTTGCAGAAGGTGAGATTGCCGGCGGTGTCGAGACCCCAGATGCCGTCGCCGACGGACTCGAGGATCGACTCGCGCTGGCGCATAAGCGCGTGCAGCTTCTCTTCCGCGTCGGTCTGCTCGGTGATGTCGATGCCATGCGACAGCACGATAGGCTCCGTGCCGGGTAGCTGCAGCAGCTTGTTGCGATACGCAACAACGGCTGATTGGCCGTTCGGCCGCTTGAAGTAAAAGAGCCCCTGGTGCTCGTGCTGCTCGTTGAGCGCACTGACGTACTGCTCGTAATCGCGCTTATGATCGTCGGCGATGTAGTCAAACAGCGGCGTGCCGATCAACTCCTCGGGCGTGTGGCCGAGGATGGCGGCGGCGTGCCCGTTGATGGACTGGATGTTGCCATCGAGATCATGTGTGCAGATGATGCCGAGCGAGCCTTCGACGAGCTGGCGATAGCGTGCCTCGCTGGTGCGCAGGCGATCAAGCTCCTGGCGCTGCTCGGTGACATCGATGCCGGTGGTGATCACGAAGCTGATGTCGCCCTGGGGGTCGTTCAACGAGCTGGCGGTCCAGGCGATGCGACGCGTGCCGCCATCGCGGGTGCGCCACTTCATCTCGTAACTGGAATCGAGCTTGCCGGCGCGTGCCTGCTCAAACATGCGCTGCGCGTGATCGCGCTCCTCGGGAGGAAAGAGCTCTTCGGGGAACGAGCGGCCGACGAGCTCGGCGAAGCTGAAGCCGCTGACCGTTTCGCAGGCGCGGTTGAAGCGCACGATGCGTCCCGCGGTGTCGAGCACCAGCACGAGCGCGTGAATGGAATCGAGCACGCTGGTGACGAAGTTGCGCTCGACCGTGAGTGCGCGCTCGATGCGCTGACGCGAGCGCACGATGCGGTCCTGCTGATTCGTCTTCTGATAGAGCTCGAGACGTGTGATGATCTGCCGCGCCAGCACTTCAAGCGTGCGGCCATGCTCGCGCGTGAACATGTTCGGTTCAGGCGAGCAAACAGCGATAGTGCCGAGCACGGCGCCGCTTGGCGAGAACAGTGGCGCCGCTGCATAGGAGCGGCAGAAGGTCGTGGCGGCGAGCGGAATGCCCGAGGGCGCGAAGCGGTAGTCCTGTGCAGCGTCGTCGATCACAACCGCGTTCGGCTCCAGGATCGTGTACTGGCATGCGGAGGTAGCGCGTGGCTGCTGGCGGCTGAGAAAGCCGATGCGCGACTTGAACCAGACGCGGCTCGCATCGATGAAGGAGATGTAGGCGTAGGGGGCGCGGCAGAAGCTGGCAGCCAGACGCGTGATCTCGTCCAAAGCCGGATCCGGCAGTGTGTCGAGAATTTCGTATTGCGCGAGAGATTTGAGCCTCTCGGCTTCGTCTCTTTGCATCGTCGTTGGGCTGGCAATCTGCATGAATTAGGTGGAAGAATCGCCTGTCATCATTCTGTCAAAGCGGGACGGGTGAGCCACTGCCACTATTGGTGCAGAGGTATCCGCAAACCGGGGAAAATCCGTTACTTACGTGATTCTCCTTTCGGGTAAGACACACACGCGGAGGCGTGTAAGAACGTCGGAAGAGACACGGCGCGAGAGGCGCGCACCCGGGGAGAGAGCCCGTTGCTTGGCGAGGAAGAGTGCGCTCATCGTAGCCCAACTCATCGGTGGATATCAGGACTTCCTTGAATGGACGTTTCAGCCGGGCATCGGCAACCCGAGACTTCGAAGACGCAAGACATTGAGTCCATGCGCATTGTGTTGCCGGAGCAAAACAGGGTGCCGCTGAGGCCGCAACTCGGGAGCGGGCTAAGCGCGACACATTGCTATACTTAGGGTTCGAACAGAGGGAGTCGCCGCGTCCGGCGGGTTGCAATCTGCCGAGGTCGTTTCTGTTTTGTGGCGCGTCCAATCCCTGACCAGTTGGTGGCGGTCTCCTGATGAGCGATCTTCTCTCTTCCATTCACTCTCCCGCTGATCTCAAGCAGATTCCGATTGCGCAACTGCCCGAGCTGGCGCAGGAGATCCGTGAAGTCCTGATCAGCAGCCTTTCGAAGACGGGCGGCCACCTGGGCCCGAATCTTGGCGTGGTCGAGCTGACCATTGCGATGCACTACGTCTTCGATACGCCTGAGGACCGCTTTCTGTTCGATGTGAGCCACCAGTCGTATGTGCATAAACTGCTCACTGGTCGCGCAGATCGTTTCCACACTATTCGTCAGCCCGGCGGCCTGAATGGCTTTATGCTGCGCACGGAATCAGAGCATGACGTGTACGGGGCGGGTCATGCGGGCACGGCGCTCTCCGCGGCGCTGGGCATGGCGGTAGCGCGCGATCTGGCAGGCACGAAGGAGAACGTCATCGCCGTAGCGGGCGATGCGGCGTTCACGAACGGCATCTCGTTCGAGGCGCTCAACAACATTGCGGACCAGACGAAGCGACTGATCGTGGTGCTCAACGACAATGAGTGGTCGATCGATCGCAATGTCGGCGCGATCGCCAGCTATTTGCATAAGGTCGTCACGAATGAGCACTACAACCACCTGCATGCGCGCGCAGCGCGGCTGATCGAGCGCTTCGGCGGCAAGACCGCAACCAAGGTGGTGCGCAAGGCAGAGGAAGCAGCGAAGGGCCTGCTATGGCCGTCGATGCTGTTTGAGGAGTTCGGCCTCAACTACTACGGTCCACTCGACGGGCATAATCTGGAGTTGCTGATCGGCACATTCCAGTTCCTGAAGCGGCAGAGTAAGCCGGTGCTGCTCCATATCCTCACGCAGAAGGGCCGCGGTTTCCAGCCCGCTCTCGACAAGGTGAAGAAGTTCCACGGCCTGGGACCGTACGACCCGGAGACGGGCGAGACCAAGCCCGCGGGCCGCACCTACTCCGAGGTCTTCGCGGAGACGCTGGTCACGCTTGCGAATGACAACGAGAAGGTAGTCGCGATCACGGCCGCGATGCCGAACGGCACCGCGCTTGACCTGTTCCGTCCGCATCATCCGACGCGCTACTTCGATGTCGGCATCGCGGAGGAGCATGCGGTGATCTTCGCGGCTGGCATGGCGACCAAGGGCTATCGCCCGGTCTGCGCCATCTACTCGACGTTCCTGCAGCGCGCCTTCGATCCCATCGTGCACGATGTCTGCCTGCAGAACCTGCCGGTGATCTTCGCGATGGATCGGGGTGGACTGTCGGGCGACGACGGCGCGACGCATCATGGCCTGTTCGACATCAGCTACCTGCGCGGCGTCCCGAACATCATCCACATGGTGCCGAAGGATGAAGACGAGCTGGCGGACATGATGCAGACGGCGCTCGAGCATCCGGGCCCAAGCGCGATCCGCTATCCGCGCGGCACGGGCCCGGGCACCGCCGTAAAGCCGCACCCGGTCGCACTGCCAGTCGGCGTGGCTGAGGTGATCCGCGAGGGTGAAGACATCGCCATTCTCGGCCTCGGTGCGCTGCTGCCGATGGCCGAGCAGCTTGCCGTTGAACTCGAGCACGACGGCCGCTCGGCTGCGGTGATCAATCCGCGCTTCGTGAAGCCGCTCGACCGCGACATGCTGGAGCGCTACGCCAAGCGGGTGCATGCATTCGTCACCTTCGAAGATCACGTACTGATGGGCGGCTTCGGATCCGCAGTGCTCGAGGCGCTGAACGAGATGGGCTATCACGTGCCGGTGGTGCGCATCGGCTGGCCGGATCGCTTCATCGAGCACGGCAAGGTCGAGGCATTGCGCGCGAAGCACGGCATCAGCGTGGAAGCAGCGCTCGAAAAGCTTGAGCCGATCCTGAAGTCGAAGCCCAAGCGCAGGCTGGTTGCGCGTTAGCTGATCTGCTGGAGGCTTCGTTGGCGAGAGTCTTCGCAGCGCCGTCGATCACGGTTCTCTCCTGCGTGCTCGCGTTAGCCGGCACTGGTTGTGCGCATCGCGTGCGGATGGAGCCATACGCAGGCACCTGGGTGCTGCACGATCAGGATCAGCAGCTCATGACCATGACCCTGCAGGCGCGGCACGGCCACTTGCATGGCGAACTCACCTTACCCAAAACGTTCACTGAGGTGGCGAGCGGTCACTTCGAAGGCGTCGCTCCTCAGAACCAGACAGTGCCCGTCACCAGTCGCGTCGCGAATGGGAAGGTGACTCTGGTTGCCGGGTTCGAACACGAACGCGACATGCTCGAAATCGCCGAGATCACCCCGGATCGGCTTTCATTGCAGTGGGCAAGCGGTATGGTGCCGGACTGGGTGTTTCAGCGCGCACCGTCTGTCCCGTGATCGCGACGGAGCAGTGGCAAAGCCTCCCCGTTTAGGATGGCTCGGTGCGCAAGATCCTGTTGCTGGCCAAGCCGCGCTTTGCAACTCCCGGCGCGCGGCACTTGCGCGGTGTCCTCCGCGTGTTTGAGCAGGCTGGCCTCGAGGTCGAGCTTCGGGAGACGGGCGCAAACCGGGCAGCCGGGGCAAAAGCAAAGCAGGCGGTCGGGCGCGGCTTCGATGCTGTCGTGGTCTGCGGTGGCGATGGCACCGTGTTTGATGTGCTGCAGGGCATCGCGGGTACAGAGATGCCGTTGGGCATCATTCCGTTTGGGACGGGCAATGTACTCGCGCAGAACCTCGCGATTCCTCGCCGGCCGGAAGAAGCAGCGCGCTGGCTTCTCACCGCAGAGCCACGCAATGTGCCGCTCGGGAAGTTGACGTGCTGCGATGCGGACGGGACGCGAACATGGCTGTTCGCGGTCGCGGCCGGCATGGGCATGCACGCGGCCATGATGCAAGCCACCGACCCGCTCCAGAAGGATCGGACGGGCGCGGCGGCCTACTTTGTTGCGGGCCTGAAGACGCTGTTCACGCATCGCGTGCAGGCGTTCGATATGACCGTCGACACTCTCGACGGACAGACGATCGAGCGCCGTGTCTCCGAAGTAATTGCAGTGCGGGTGGCGGAGCTGAATCTCTGGCGAACCGGCGCCGATCTTGCCCGTCCATGCCTGCGACTCGCCAGTGTCGAGGGTGCGTCCAGGTGGCGGCTGGCGACGGCATCGGTCGAGGGACTCTTGCTCGGCGGCGGACAGCGCGATAGCCCACTCCCTCACGGCACGGCGGGGCGCTATGAGAGCGTGCGCCGTGTGGAATGCCGAGCCATACCCGGAGTGAAGTATCGGCCTCTGGTCACGGTCGAAGCCGACGGTGAAATCCTCGGGCACTCCTGCGCGACGATGGAGATGGCCGGTGTGAGTGTGAGGTTGCTCTCGCAACCGGAGAAGCGGCCCTTCGCGCGTTAACTGGAAGCGTACAAGCAGCGGCGTAGCATAGCCGTATGGCCGAGCTGATCACGACCGAAGCTGTGGCTGTCAGCGCAAACGCGCACGCGGATGGCGGCAGCACCGCGGCGCTGGTCGGCGCAGTGTTCGTTCTCATCCAGTTCGATATCTGTGAAGAGATCCTGCTGCCGCGATTGAGCGAGATCATCAACGCGCGCACCGTCGCCAAGCCGACGATGAAGCATCCGGCGCCGGGATACATCAGTTATCAGCGGCCACCCGTGGTCGAGGCGCTCGAACCGCTGGTGCTCGAGAGTGGGGAACGACTCCAGGCCGAGATCAAGTACTACGACTACGGCGTAGTCAGCGTCGTCTTCCAGCTGCCCTTCGCCGGAGACTGGGACAAGCTCGTGAACCTGGCAAGCCGCTGGGTGTCCGATATCGATTTTGCGAGCCGCGCCGCAGAGATCGTGAAGGAGCGGCTGAAGCGCGCAGAAGGTGTGGGCCGCTCGCCCTTCATCAAACGGTATCCCGAGTGGCTGAACGAGGATTACTTCGTCTTTCACCTGCGCGAGGTCGCCGGTGTGCACACCGCGGCTGAACTGCTGGAGCGGCATGGACCACTCGTGGCAGAGATCGTACGTGGCGAGAGCACGCGACTGGCCGAGAGCGAAAACAACGAAGTGCTGCAGTCGCGCATTTCCTTCTACCCGAATGACGTAGCCGTGATCGGCTGGAATGCGGCGTTCCTCTACGACACGCCGTCCGGCGCGCAGATGGCGCTGCAACTGCTCGAGTATGCGAACTCGCAGTTGCTCGAGTTTCGTCACTATGACGAACTGCTGACACGCGAACTCGAAGTCGTGTACGACGCGCTCGAGCGTGGCAATGGCCTGCTGCGGCGCTGGCGCATGGCCGGCTCGGCCAACGCGCTCTACTCGAAGCTGCTCGACGTGATGGAGCTGACCGAGCACGCGGACAATGCGATCAAGTTTCTGAGCGACATGTTCGCGGCGCGCCTCTACCGGCTGGCAGCGGCGAAGATCGGTGTCCCCGATTACAAGAACCTGGTGACGCAGAAGCTGCGCACGGCGGATGATCTCTACCGCTTCATGGTTGACCAGTTCAACCAGAGCCGCGCGTTCCTGCTTGAGTTCACCGTCGTGATCATCCTGATCATCGAGCTGATCTTCCTGTTCCGCGGCAAGGTGATCTGATTCGCGCTAACCTGTGGCGAGCAGGCGCTCGGTTGCGCGATGGCGGTAACGGAAGATCTGCTGAATCTGTAGCCGTCCACCAAACATATCGATCAGCGGGCTGAGCGGCCGCACCGGCCACTCGTAATCGACAACATCGGTAATGCGTGTGCCTTCAAGCGAGCCGTGGCGCTCCGCGCTAACCAGGTGGCAGTGCCGCCAGTAGCCGAATGGGCCGGTGATCTCGAGATCGCAGAATCGCTGGTCGAGGACGTAGTCGTCGATCAGCGCGAGCCAGTGCAGGCGCACCGGAGACAGCGGCACGGGCCGAAAGCTGAGCAGGATGCGTGAGCCCGGTCCTGCGGCATTGGCGATGCGCGCGTTATCGGGCTGCGTCAGCTCCATGCTGTCGATGCGGCCATCCTGCCAGGGCGGCATCAGGCGCGGCAGATTCTCTGGGTCGGAAAAAAAAGTCGAAGACGTGTGCGACGGGGTAGGGAACCCACTGCTCCGCAGTGAACGAGGGACGCCGGCGTCGGGCGCGCGCGTCCGCGGGATCATGTTGAAGGTGCGAGGCCTCGACCATGGCTCCAGTGTAGAGGGGCGCAAGAAAAAATGAGGAGAGCAGGTTGGGGTCTGCTCTCCTCCAAAGCCATGGAGCAAACTGCGAAAAACTAGTTAGGGAGCAGAACGGCGTTCACGACGTGGATCACGCCATTCGACTGGTAGACATCCGCGATGGTGACGGTGGACGTGCCACCCTTCTCGTCGGTCAGCACCAGCTTGCCGCCGGTCATGGCTGCGGTCAGCGTGCCGCCCTCAACCGTGGTCAGGGTCGCCTTGCCGTGGCCTTCCTTGATGGCCTTCTTGATCGCCTTGGAATCCATGGTGCCGGCCACGACGTGATAGGTCAGAACCTTCTTCAGCTGGTCCTTGTTCTCAGGCTTGAGCAGGGTGTCGACCGTGCCGGCAGGCAGTGCGCTGAAGGCTTCGTTGGTCGGCGCGAAGACGGTGAACGGGCCGGGGCTGGAAAGCGTGTCCACCAGGCCAGCTGCCTTCACGGCGGCGACCAGGGTGGTGTGGTCCTTCGAGTTGACGGCATTCTCGACGATGTTCTTGTTCGAGTACATCGGCGCGCCACCCACGTTGGGGTCCTTCTTCATGGCGTCCTGCGCGAAGGTGGTGGTGCCAAGGGCGAGAATCAGGGCCATGCCGGCCGCGTACAGGTGTTTGAGCTTCATCAGTGAATTCCTTTCGTCTCTCGAGTGTTGGTCGAGGAGTCGCTGTGGCCGGCCTTGCCTGTCACAACGTCTTGGTGCACTGAGGGAACGCCCTGGGTGTCGGGGTGGATTGCTGTGCCCACGAGAATTCCAGTGTCATCACAAAGCCAGTCCCGAATGTGCATGGCACGCAAGAACCGGGACATCGGCCGGCGGACGCACAAGGCACGAGCTCTGCTGTGCGACCACCGGGGCACGGAAGAGGGATACGCATCCAAGACAGGAAGCGGTGAGATGGTCTAATACTTGGAGCCAATGACCACCCAATCCATGGAGCGCGCCGCGACCCGGCCGTCACACGATCGCTGGCTGGTCCTTATCGGCGGATTCAAGGTGCTGGAAGGGTTGGTCTTCGTCCTCATCGGGGTCGGAGTCATCCGACTGCTGCACCGCGATCTGGCGGACCTGCTGGTCCGCGCCGCGATGGCGATCCGGGTCGATCCCGAGAGCCGCTTCGTAAACTTCCTTCTCGACAAGGTCCAGTTGCTGACGCCGCACAAGATTCGGCTGATCAGCGCCGGCATTTTCCTTAAATCCGCACTCGACTTCGTTGAGGGCACAGGGTTGATGCTCGAAAAGGCCTGGGCGGAGTGGCTGACCATCGGCCTGACCGCCTCGTTCCTGCCCTGGGAGATCTTCGAGATCGTGCGCCACTTTACCTGGGTGAAGGTGGGGCTCAGCGTCATCAACGTGATCGTGCTGCTCTACCTTCTGTGGGTGCAGCAGCGTCGTCTGCGGGCTCACCGAGCCCACTGAGGCCGTTCCGGTCGCCACGCGGCGTGAATCTCTCCGCCGAGCTCGAAAAGTTTTCCTCAGGCACCCTCGATTTAGGCCCTGTTTTTCAACAGGGAATCCCACACACGGGTCACGTCCGTCACGGACGTAATGGCGAAGAAAAGGCGTATACCGCGCTTTTTTCGTTCTGACAAGCCCCGGAAGCCTTGGAGAACCCAGTCGCTAAACACTGCCTGTAGGGGATGAACCCATTCGGGACCGGCTCTGTTGTGCTTTCGCCTGGGAAGGCGGGTTGCCCGAATGCGCTGCCGCTTTTCCCATTTGACCGCCGGGAAAGCTGGGCTAGGATGTGGATGTTGGTGGTCGGAAGTGGTCAAAAGTAGTGAATCTGACCGGAGACCAGCGCAACCGAGTGAAGAGTAGCACCGAGGGGCGGGCTGGACAGGATGTTTCGTGGCAATCACCCAACCCGCGTCGATGAAAAGGGACGTCTCAAGATCCCTGCTGATTTCAAGCGCGAAGTCGATGAGCGGTACGGGGCCCAGTTCTTCATTACCAGTGTGGACGGCGAGCGGGCGCAGGTCTGGCCCATGCCGGAGTGGCAAAAGATTGAAGAGAAGGTGCTGGCGATGCCCACGGTGCCGGCAAAGAAGAAGTGGCTGGACCGGACGAGCTACTACGGCCAGGTGGCCGAGATGGACGCACAGGGGCGGGTGCTGATCCCGCAGGTGCTGCGTGAGTCCGCGAAGACGATGGGCAATGTGGTGGTGTTCGGCAAGCTGAACTACCTGGAAGTCGCGAATCACGATCTGTTCCGCGCCAAGCTCGAGTCCGAGCCGATGACCGCGGACGATGAAGCAGCCCTGGCTGAGCTTGGACTGTAAGAGCGAAGGCGGCTGTAGCAGCAAAGGTTCAAAACCCCTCAGGGGGTGCGCATGACGGCGGAACGCAGCGACGAACGACGCCATGTGCCGGTTCTTTTCCAACAAGCGATCCGTTCTCTGAATGTGCGCGCGGGTGGGACGTATGTAGACGCCACCCTAGGCATGGCCGGGCACTCGATCGGCATCGCGCGAGCGCTGGCAGAGGTAAGCCAGCCGGGCGCGACGGGCACACTGGTCGGTTTCGACCGGGACCCGGAAGCGATGGCAATCGCCACCCGCAGGCTGGCAGCACTGGCCGAGGAGCTGGGTGACCGCATGCCGGAGCTGGTGCTCCACAGCGAGCCCTTCTCGATGGCCAAGGGCCTGCTCGAGCCGGGCAGTGTGGATGGGCTGCTGGCCGATGTCGGGGTCAGCTCACTGCAGATCGATGAGGCGCACAGAGGATTCAGTTTTCAGGCAGACGGGCCACTCGACATGCGGATGGATCCGCGTCGAGGGACGACTGCCGCACAAGTGGTAAACCAGGCCGGCGAAAAAGAACTCGCTGACCTGATTTACGAATTCGGAGAGGAAAGGAGGTCGCGGAGAATCGCCAGAGCCATTGTCAGGGCGCGGCCGATCTCGACTACGGGGCAACTGGCCCGGGTCGTATCGGCTGCCGCCCCGGCGATGAAATCTGACCGATTGCACGCCGCTACCCGTACCTTTCAGGCACTCCGGATTCACGTGAACGATGAGTTGGGGGAATTGAAGGCCCTGCTCGAGGCAGCACCGGTGCTATTGCGGCCGGGCGGACGCCTCGCGGTGATCAGCTTCCACTCACTCGAAGACCGGCTGGTAAAGGACGCCATGCGAGAGGGAGCCAGGGTAGGTATATACCACCTGGATTCCCGCAAGCCCCTTCCCGTCGATGAGGAAGAGATGGATCGCAACCCCCGGTCCCGCAGCGCAAAATTGCGCGTCGCGGAGCGGATTGCCGAGCCAGCAGCGGAGAGCTTCAGGCGGCGGTAAGTGGTTGGAAGAGAACATCGAAAGGGTTTCTGCCGGGAAGTGTTCGAGGCAGACCTGAGAGTTGTCAGTAAGCGCTTCGGTGGACCGGCAAGCCGGGTCGCTGAAGCGATTCGATACGAGATGGTTCAGGGCGGCAGCGCCTGGGAGGATCAGGGTCGGTAGTAATCACCCTGGTTCCACAGGGTGTACTAACTTGATTCCCCCAGCATGCACTATATTCGGTGCATGCCAACGCTGTACGCACCGGATGGAAGGACGACAATGGCGACACAGGCGATGGCAGCGCAAGGATGGCTCGATGGATTTCGTAGCGGCGTCGATGGAGTCGCAGAGCGCAATCAGCTTCTGCTCCATGCGCAGCAGCGCGCCCGCCGCGGTCCTACCCCGGAGGTCTTCTTCGCGAAGCACCTCGACAACACCCGGCTGGTGAAGGCCGCCGATCCGGTGCGCGTCAAGGAGATGCGCCGGTTCGCGATCGCCATGACCATGTTGTTTGCGATGGTGATGCTCTACGGATGGCAGCACTTCTCGTCGATTGAAATCGGCTACCGCGTGGAAGCGGAGAAGCAGCAGCTGGAGCAGATGCATGAGCAGAATCGGCAGCTCGGCCTGCACGAAGCGCAGCTTTGCGACCTGAACCGGCTGGACCGCGAGGCGCGGCGGCTGGGTATGGATGCACCGCGACCCGGCCAAGTCGTGCGGCCGGAGAGCGGCATGGATTCGGACCTTGGACCGGGCGCTCCCGTGATGGCGCAGGTGCGCACACAGCCGTAGTTACGATGTAGGAGTCCGGTGGAAGGGTTCTCGTTTCAACCCAAGCAGCAGACCACACGCGCAGTCGTCGCCGCCCCGCGACGGCTGCGTTTCGTGTTTGCCGCCATATTGTTCGGTGTGTGGGCGCTGGTGATCCTGGGCCGGCTCACGTGGCTGCAGGTGGCCACGCATGCCGACTACGTGGACCTGGCGACGCGTCAGCAGCAGCGCACCTTTGAGGTGGCGCCGCGGCGCGGCATGCTCTACGACCGCAACCTGCGCGAGCTGGCGATGACGGTGCTGGTCGATTCCGTCTACGGCGTGCCGAACGAGATCCAGGACAAGGATGCGACCGCGGCAGCGCTGTCGCGCGTCGTGCACGCCGATCCGACGGATGGCTTCACCACGGCTCACCAGATCGATGCGCGCTTTCATGCGTCGAAGAACTTCGCGTGGATCGCCCGCAAGCTGGATCCGGCAACGATTGCGCGCGTCAAGGCCCTCAACCTGAAGGGCGTCTACTTCCAGAAGGAGTTCAAGCGCTTTTACCCGAACGATGCGCTGGCGGCGCAGGTGCTCGGGTATGTGGGCACCGACGACAACGGCCTGGGTGGCCTCGAGCGTCGCTTCGATGCCGACCTGCACGGCACGCCGGGCCACATGCTGACGGCGCTGGACGCGAAGCGCCACGTGCTGGGCAGCGAAGCGCGTGAGCCGGAGCCGGGCGACAGCCTGATGCTCTCCATCGACGAGAACATTCAGTTCATGGCCGAGCGTGCGCTTGACCATGCAATGGACCGGACCAAGGCGCTGAACGGCACCGTGGTCGTGCAGGACACGCACACCGGGCAGATTCTCGCACTGGCGATGCGGCCCACCTACAACCCCAACGACTTCCGCCACGCGACGACGACGCTGCTGCGCAATCACGCGATTAGCGACGTCTACGAGCCGGGCTCGACGTTCAAGCTGGTGGTGTACTCGGCTGCGCTCGATGCAGCCGGCGTGCAGCCGACGGACCTGGTCGATTGCCAGGGTGGGCAGATCACTCTGTTTGGCCGCACCATCCACGATGATGCGTCGGACAAAGGCATGGGCGTTGTCACGGTGGCTCGCGCACTGGAACGGTCGAGCGACGTGGCTGCCGTGAAGCTGGCGCTCAAGGTCGGCCCGGACCGCCTCTACTCCTACATCACTGGCTACGGCTTCGGCAGCCGCAGCGGCATTCAACTGCCCAGCGAGACGCGCGGGCTGCTGCGTCCGCCCAGGCGCTGGGGCTCTACCAGCATCGCGTCGCTCGCGATCGGGCATGAGATCGGTGTCACGCCAGTGCAGCTGGTCTCGATGGTCTCGGCTATTGGTAACGGTGGCACGTACATGCCCCCGAGCATCCTGCTCGAGAGCTCGCAGCAGATGCATGCCGGCGAGGGCATGCACGCGATGCCGTTCCACCCTGTGCCGGAGTTGCCGGCCTCGCTGCCCACCGGGGCGCACCGCGTGATCACGCCACTCACCTCCGCAAAGATGCGGAGGATGATGCAGGGCATCGTGCTGAACGGCACGGGCCGCAGCGCAGCGCTGAACGGCTACTCCGCTGCCGGCAAGACGGGCACGGCGCAGAAGATCGATCCGCTGACGCACACCTATTCGCACACCAAGCACATCGCATCCTTCGCCGGCTTCGCGCCGGCGAACAATCCGGCGATCAGCGTGGCCGTGATCATCGACGACCCCAAGGCGGGCGACTATCACGGTGCTGCTGCGTCCGCGCCGGTGTTCAAGGAAGTGGCGCAGCAGGTGCTCGAGTACCTGGGCGTGCCGCATGACCAGCCCATGGCGGACAAGCCGGCGGCGCCCATCCCGCCGCAGGACCTCGCCGACTCCGGCACGGAAGCGGACTCCGGCGATCTGCAGGCTCTGTTCGCAGAGGTGAACAACCTTCCAGCGGACGATCCGCTTCGCCATGCAGACGGCACGCAGCCAGCGGCTGTGTCGTCCGATGGCGACGAGCACGGCGTTTCGACGGTAGCTGCAGTTGCGCCGCCTCCGACGATGGCGCCGCCGACCAGCAGGACCGCGCCCGGTGAGTTGCACGATGTGCAGGCGCCCGCGGAAGCGATGCCGCATGTGGCCGAGCCGCCCAGGACCGACAATGCGAACGCCAGCGCAGGCGCCGACGGCAGCACGTTGATCACGGATGCGAAGCACCGTGTGTCCGTGCCATCGTTCGAGGGAGCGACAGTGCGACAGGTGGTCGAGCGAGCCGGCACGGCGGGACTCGCCGTGCAGTTGCTGGGCAACGGCTTGGCACGTGAGCAGGCCCCCGCAGCAGGCACGCTCGTCCCGATTGGCACGGAGATCGTTGTGCGCTTCGCACGCTGACGCGATCACACAAGGCTTCGGCGATGGCGATCGCGAGCCTTCTCTGTGAGCCTTTCTGGGTACGGCTGCACCTGCGAACCTTGCCGTAAGATGGCCGAGCATGCCGCGCCCGCTCTCCCTTTCTGCTGCTCTCCGTAACGTGCAGGTGCTGCGCCGCATGGGCGGCGATTCTGAGATCACGAGCGTCGAGTACGACTCCCGCCGTGTCGTGCCCGGTTCTCTGTTTGTCGCCATGCGCGGCGAGACGACGGACGGCAATCGCTACATAGAGCAGGCAGTAGCGCGCGGTGCGGTCGCGGTGGTGACCGACTCTGCTGCTGCGTACGACGCCGCCAGCAACGGCCCGCTCGACGCCGCCGTCATCGAAGTGCCGCATGGACGGCGGGCGCTGGCCACGATCGCGGCATCAATCTTTGGACATCCCGAGCAACAAGTGAAGCTCTGTGGTGTGACCGGCACCAACGGCAAGACCACGACGGCGTTTCTGCTGGAGCAGTGGCTGCGCGCTGCGGGACGGACCACGGCGCTGGTCGGCACGATCGAATACCGGCTCGCAGGTGAGGTTCGCCCCGCCCCGCACACCACGCCGGAGTCGCGCGATCTGCTTGCACTGCTTGCGGAGGGTGTCGAGCGAGGTGTCACAGATGCGGTGATGGAAGTGTCCTCGCATGCGCTCGACCAGGGGCGCGTCTGGGGCATACCGTACGACGTTGCGATCTTCACAAACTTGACGCAGGATCACCTCGATTACCACGGCACGATGGAGGCGTATCTTGCGGCGAAGCAGAAGCTGTTCGATGGCTCACAGGCGCCTGCGCCCCGCGTCGCCATGCTGAATGCAGAGGACCCGGTCGAGGCGGTGCTGGCAGAAGCCGCGCAGGCCGCGGGCTCACGCATCCTTACCTACGGCGTCGATCGCGGCGATCTGCATGCGCGTGATGTGCGCATGCGGCCGGGCGGGATGAGCTTCATCGCGGTGACGCCTGCGGGCGAGACGACGCTCGATGTGTCGCTGACCGGTCGCGTCAATGTGCTGAACCTGCTGGCATCGCTTGGGGCTGCGCTCGAGCGCGGTGTCACGCTCGAGCAGATCGCCGCTGCTGCGCCGAAGCTTGCGCCCGTGCCGGGACGATTCGAGGCCGTCGATGCGGGCCAGCCGTTCACTGTTGTGGTCGACTATGCGCATACGGATGATGCGCTGCGCAACGTGCTCGCACTTGCGCGATCGCTGGTCGCGCCGCAAGGTGGCCGGGTGCTGGTGGTGTTCGGCTGCGGCGGCGATCGCGACCGCACCAAGCGCCCCAGGATGGGGCGTGCCGCGGCGGAAGCAGCCGACATCGTGATCCTGACGTCGGACAATCCGCGATCTGAAGATCCGCGCGCCATCCTGGACGAGATTCTTCCCGGAACGGCGGGACTGGGTGCCGCCGTGCACGTGGAGCCTGATCGCGCGATCGCGATCCGGATGGGCATCCGCGAGGCCCGTGCTGGGGACATTGTGGTGATTGCAGGCAAGGGACACGAAAAGACGCAAACGATCGGACGCGCTGTGCTGGCGTTCGACGATGTGGCGGTGGCGCGCACCGCGCTCGAGCAGGAGAGAGCAGGCGAATGAAACTGGGGCTGGCACAAATCGCGCAGTGGACCGGCGCACAACTCATCCTCCCGCCCGGCTTGGCCGGCTCAAGCATTCAGGCGACCGGCTATTCCATCGACACGCGCACGCTCGCGCCGGGGGACCTCTTCTTCGCGATTCGTGGTGAGCGCTTTGACGCACACGACTTCGTCGCGGACGCTGTGCACTCGGGAGCATCGGCCGCTGTGGTGCATCGGACGCAACTGAATGACCTGCCGCCAGAGGTGAAGGCGCAACCGCTGATCGTGGTCGACGACTCGCTGGTCGCCCTGCAAACGCTGGCCGCGGCGGTACGGCGTTATTGGGGCGGGCGCGTGATCGCGGTGACTGGCTCGGCAGGGAAGACCTCCACCAAGGAGGCGATCGCCACCGTGCTGGCGTCGCACTTCCGTGTACTCCGCTCGAAGGGAAACCTGAACAATCACTTCGGCCTGCCGCTTCAGTTGCTGAAGCTGGAACCGGAGGATGAGGTCGCGGTGGTCGAGATGGGGATGTCCGCGGCAGGCGAGATCGCGACGCTCTGTCGCATCGCGGAGCCGGACTGGGGCGTGGTGACGAACGTCGGCAACGCGCACGCAGAGAATTTTTCAGATGGCATTGCTGGCGTCGCGCGCGCGAAGTACGAGTTGGTCGAGGGGCTGTCTCTTTCCGCTAGGGAGCGTGGCATCGCTTTCCTCAATGCCGACGATGCGTATGTGTCGCAGTTCGGGCGCAACTTCCCCGGCCGCGCACGCTACTACGGCACAGCCGCTGTGGCAGATGTGCGGGCCGAGCAGGTCGAAGAGCGCGGTGTCGATGGGTCGCGCTTCCGCGTTGTGGTGCATGCGGTCGCCGATACGGGCAGCGTGGAGCAGGCGGCGACCGTCGAGACCGCGTTGATGGGTCAGCACAACGTGCTGAACGCGCTGGTGGCGATCGCGGTGGGGCTCGAGTCGGGCATTCCGCTGGCGCAGTGTGTGGCAGCAGTGGCGACGCTGAAGCCGGAGGATCGGCGCGGCGAGTTGGTGACCTGGCGCGGCGCCACACTGATCAACGACAGCTACAACTCCAACCCCGAGGCGCTGCAGGCGATGATCCGTACGCTGGCCGCAGTGCCCGCGAAGCGGCGGATCCTGGTAGCGGGCGAGATGCTCGAGCTGGGACGCCGCGGCACGCAACTGCACCGCGAGTGCGGTGAAGCGGCTGCCGCTGCTGGCATCGACATCGTGATCGGCGTCCGAGGCTGCGGGCGGGAGATCGTTGCCGGTGCAGAGACGGTCGGCGACGGCGTTCACCCGGTCCGCGCGATCTTTCTCGAGACGCCGCAGCTTGCCGGGGAGTGGCTGGCGCAGAACCTCGAACCGGGCGATGCGGTGTTGCTGAAGGCGTCCCGCGGGGTGCGGCTGGAGCAGGCCCTCGCAATTCTCAAGGAGCGCGAAGCAGCGGTGTGAACCAGCCGAGCTAACCAGCGCTGCGCGGCCGCGCCGGTACACTAACCGCATCCACCCGAAGCCGGGCATTGCTGCGCGCGCACACACGGGAGGCGGTGCGGAGGTCGTTTGCTTTACTGGCTGCTCTATCAAAAACTGTTCCCGTACTTCCGGCCCTTCCGGATTTTCCGCTACCTCACGTTCCGTACGGCATTCGCCACGCTGACCGCGCTGCTGATCGCGCTGGTCGTCGGCCCGTACGTCATCCAGAAGCTCCGCGAGTTTCAGATTGGCCAGTACATCCGCGAAGAGGGGCCGCAGGCGCACCAGAAGAAGGCCGGCACACCCACCATGGGTGGCGTGCTGATCGCCATCTCTGTGCTGCTGCCGACTTTGCTGTGGGCAGACCTGTCGGACCCGCTGATCTGGATGGCGATGCTCTCCATGCTGTCGTTCGGCGCGATCGGCTTTGCTGATGACTACATCAAGGTCGCGCACAAGCGGAACCTGGGGCTGACAGGTCGCGCAAAGCTGGGACTGCAGATCGCAGTCAGCACCCTGATCGGCGCCGCGCTCGTCTATCTCGAGACGCAGGGGAACTACTCGACGCGGCTGGTAGTGCCGTTCCTGAAGCGCTTCCGGCCGGACCTGGTCGTCAGCTCAATGCAGCACGCGCCACACCTCTACTACCTGAGCTTTCTGCCGTTCGTGCTGTTCACGATCCTGGTCATCGTGGGTTCAAGCAACGCGGTCAACCTGACGGATGGACTCGACGGACTCGCCATCGGCTGCACGATCATCGCGGCGGGCGCGCTCACTGTGCTGACGTACGTCAGTGGCCACGTGGTCTTCGCGGACTATCTCGAACTGCAGCGCATGCCGCTCGCCGGTGAGGTGACGATCTTCTGCGGGGCAATGGTCGGCGCAAGCATCGGCTTCCTCTGGTACAACGCGCACCCGGCCGAGGTCTTCATGGGTGACGTCGGCTCGCTCGCGCTGGGCGGGGCGATCGGCACCGTCGCGGTGATCATCAAGCAGGAGCTGCTGCTGCCATTCATCGGCGGCATCTTCGTGCTGGAGGCGCTCTCGGTCATGCTGCAGGTGGGCAGCTACAAGCTGCGCAAGAAGCGCATCTTCAAGATGGCGCCGCTGCACCACCACTTCGAATTGATGGGCTGGTCGGAGTCGAAGGTGATCGCGCGGTTCTGGATCGCCGCGCTGGTGTTTGCGCTGTTCGCGCTGACGACGCTCAAGCTGCGCTAGCGCACGCCTAACGCAGAAGTTGCGCAGCGAGCGTCTGCGCCTTCATCAGGCTGACTGCGGCTTTGTCGAAGGAGACGAAGACCTCGCCCCCCAACATGCGACCCTCATGCGCGATGACGCCATCGGCGAAGTCGCCTCCGCCCGCGAGCGCGGTGAGACCAGCTTCCGCTGCCGCGCGGTCGGTGTGTACGTTTGTTGCAGCCAGCAGAGCGCGGATGGCAGTCGAGATGTCCGTCGTGTCGAATCCGTATACCTTCTGCAACACCCAGACGAACTCACAGAGGCATGGTATGGCGACGGCGATCACCGACGCGCTCGAGAGCACCTTCGCCGCGGCCCGCGCCTGCCGCGGATCGTCCTTCACTGCGGCGCGAACGAGCACGTTGGTATCGACTGCAATTTTCAAGGCCGTTCCGTCCAGCCTCCCTGAGCTGCACGGTCTAACTCATCGAGTGTGGCGACCTTCTTCCGCTTGCCGGCGAGCACTCCGACAAAATCGCCGATGCTCCCGACGGCAGGGTCTGCCAGCAGCTCTGCTCGACCGCCGGGGAGCAGCTCGAGGGCAATCCTGTCCCCTGGCCGTATGCCAAGGTGCTTGAGAATATCTTTGCGGAAGGTCACCTGGCCTCGCGCGGTCACTGTCAGTCGAGTCATCGTGTGCCTCCCTTGCTCAGGTTCAGTGTAATGCAGTCTCACATTACTACTGGATCTCTTCTCCCCGATCGCGCTTTCCACACACCGGATGGTGCACTTCCGATAAGCTCACCACTGTGGAACTCAAGGGCAAAAAGGTCCTCGTGGTCGGGCTCGGTGTGTCCGGGCTGGCGGCAGCACTGTTTTTGCGTCGGCGAGGAGCGCAGGTCACTGTCTCTGACCTGCGCAGCCCGGAAGAGCTTTCGCGGCACATCCCCGCGCTTCTCGACGCGGGTGTGAACGTCGAGGCGGGTGGCCATGGCCACGCGACCTTCCGCCGGCAGGACCTGATCGTGCTCTCGCCGGGCGTGACGCCCAACTCACCAGAGCTGGACGAGGCGCGCACCTTCCAGATCCCGATCATCGGCGAGATCGAGCTCGCGGCGCGGTTCCTGAAGACCGAGATGCTGGCCATCACAGGCTCGAATGGCAAGACGACGACGACGACGCTCGCGGGCGAGATCCTGAAAGCTGGCGGCCTGACGACTCTGGTGGGCGGCAACATCGGACTGCCTGCAGTCGAATTGATCGACCAGCCCGATAACCATGCTGGCGCGTGGACTGTGCTTGAGTTGTCCAGCTTCCAACTCGAGACGGTCGACACCTTCCGCCCGAAGATCGCCGTGCTGCTGAACCTGACGCCCGATCACCTCGATCGTCACGGCTCGTTTGAGAACTATGCGCGTGCGAAGGAGCGCATCTTCGCGCGGCAGACATCGGACGACGCCCTGGTGCTCAACGGCGACGACCCTCGCGTGCAGCAGGCGGCCAGTCGCGCCGCATCGCGCGTGTATTGGTTCAGCCGGACGAAGCTGGTGCGGCAGGGCGCGTGCGTGCACCAGGGCATCGTCGTGTTCCGAGCGAACGAGACAGCGGCGCTCGAACCCATCCTGCCTGTTGCGGAGGTTCCGCTCAAGGGCGCGCACAATGTAGAGAACGTGCTGGCGGCGGTGTGCGCGGCGCGGCTTGCCGGCGTCGAAGCCGGGGCGATCGCCCATGCCATCCGCGGGTTCCATGCGGTTGAGCATCGGCTGGAGTTCGTGGACACGGTGGCCGGGGTCGACTATTACAACGACTCGAAGGCGACCAATGTGGACTCCACGATGAAGGCGCTGGAGTCGTTTCCGGGCGGCGTCCACCTAATCCTCGGTGGCAAGGACAAGAAGTCCGACTACACCACCCTACGGCCCCTGCTGCAGCAGCGCGTGAAGCGCGTTTACACGATCGGTGCGGCGGCGGAGAAGATCGAAGCGCACCTTGCCGGATCGGTCGAGGTGGTCCATGCCGAGACACTTCCCACCGCGGTGGCGCGGGCGCATGATGCAGCAGAGGCCGGCGATGTCGTCCTGCTCGCGCCTGCCTGCTCCAGCTTCGATCAATTTGAAAACTATGAACAGCGCGGCCGCGTCTTCAAGGAGCTGGTCGCGAAGCAGAAGGCAGCGGAAGGAAAGCACGTCTCGGCATGAAGCAGGGCAGGGCATCGCAGATGGCGCGGGAGAACTAAATGGCAAAGCGCGTCGGCGTCGATAAGTGGCTGTTCTGCGTCACGTTGTTGCTGGTGCTGTTCGGGCTGGCGATGGTGTTCAGCGCCTCGGCCGTAATGGCGAAGGAACGCTTCGGTTCGCCGTACACCTTCGTGCTGCGGCAGGCGGCATGGGCCGTCTTCGGCCTGATCAGCATGACGCTGCTGATGCACGTCGACTATCGGCGCTACAACCGGCCCAATATCGTCTTTCCTGCCGTCGCCATCACGGTGCTCTGTTTGCTCGGCGCGTTCCTGATGCGCGACTCGCACAACACGCACCGCTGGATCAAGTTCGGCATGTTCTCGTTCCAGCCGTCGGAAATTGCGAAACCCACGCTGGTGCTCTTCCTCGCGTGGTTTCTGCAGGACCGCATGCAGCAGATCGAGGACTGGCGCAACACGCTGCTGCCCGCCGCGATCCCCAGCCTGCTCTTCATCGCGCTCATCCTGAAGGAGCCGGACCTCGGCACCGCAATGGTCTGCGCATTTGTGACGGCGCTCATGCTCTACCTGGCCGGCATGGAGAAGAAGTACTTCGCGTATGCGGCGATGGCGGCTGCTCCGGTGCTGTACTGGATGCTGTTCCGTGTGAGCTGGCGTCGCGCCCGCATGCTGGCCTTCCTGAATCCCTGGAAGGATCCGCAGGGTTCGGGCTTCCACACTATTCAGTCGCTGATCGCGGTGGGCACGGGCGGGCTGCGCGGCCTAGGCTACATGGAGGGCCGGCAGAAGCTCTTCTACCTGCCAGAGCCGCACACCGACTTCATCTTCGCGAATGTGGCGGAGGAGCTAGGACTGCTCGGCGCAGTCGTGATCCTGTCGCTGTTCATCGTGCTCGGCTACCGCGGGCTACGCACTGCGTCGCTGTCGAAGGACCCATTCGCGCGCTTCCTCGCCTTCGGCATCACGGCGACGATTCTGATCCAGGCCTTCTTCAATATCAGTGTGGTGCTCGCGCTGGTGCCGACCAAGGGCATCACGCTGCCGTTCATCTCTTACGGTGGCACGTCGCTGTTTTTCACGCTGGCGAGCATCGGTGTGCTGCTGAACCTCTCCCGCGAAACAGACTAGCCTGCCCCGAAAGAGGCAGCCCTCTGTGCGAATGGGGGACGGCGCTCGGCCCCGCTTCGGGCGATGCTGAAAACGGCAACCTCGGTAACCTCGACGGCGACAGAAGGGCATCAGGGTGAGACGCGGATTCTTCTCGGGCAAGACGGACAAGGTAGCGCAGCGGCTGGCCGCCTCGACCGCCGCTGCCCACAACCTGGACGCGTTGCGTGCCCTGCTGCATGAGCCGGCCCGCGAACACCCCGCCGCGTTGAAGGGCAGTCCGCTGGCGCCGGGCGCGGTGCTCGAATGGTGGATCTACGGCATGTACGTGGTGCGCACGCTGGTACAGCGCACGCTCGCCGAGGTGCGCACAGATCGCGATGCGCTGCTCGACGATTTCTTTATCGAGACCTATGCGCTATTCGCTGACTCGAGCCTCAGCCGCGCACAGCAGAAGCTGTTCATCGCAGACGTCGAGCAGCGCTTTGCCGCGTATGACGCGCTCAATAATGATGACCAGCGGCTGGACAGTGCCGCCGGACTGCTGCTGTCGCCAGAGATCGATCGCTATAGCCGCTTCCGATTCGTCTTTCAGCACCTGGTTGCAGCGCACGAGGCGAAGTTTGCAGCCGAGGTACGGCACGTCCTCGCGAGCGAACCCGAGTAGCTCGCAAGCGCCAGACTAGGCAGCCTTCTTCTCGAACTCCTCGCGCACATCTTCCAGCCGCGGCAGACCCAGCGCCTTCAATCGATCGTTCACTGACCGGGCATGGCTCGAGTGCAGATCGTCCTTGTACATGCGGACGATCTCGTCGGCACTGCCGTAGTGGTGGTAGCGGTCTCGCTCGGTGCGGGTCTTGTCCTGCACATACTCGAGGTCGTCGCGCTGCCTGCCGCTGTATCGATCGGCGGACGCCTTCAGTATGGGATCGAAGACTTTCCGATCCAGAAAGTCGATCAGCTCCTGTTTCGACGCCATCGTTCCTCCAAAGAGGCGGGTTGCGCCGCCCCCTGAAGGAGTCGATGAGCGGGAGCCGGACTTCGTTTTCTGTGGGCTGCTGGTTCTTCGCAGCGCAAATCAGCCGGCGAGGTTGTAGATGACGTTGACCGTGGTCTCCACAGGGACGGGCTTTTCGTCCACCGTGTACGGCTTCCAGCGCCAGGTGCGCACTGCCGTGATCGCGCTCTCGGTCAACAGATCGCTGGGGCTGCTCACGACATGGATGTCTTCCGGATCCCCCTGCTCATTGATGACCAGTGCAAGCGTCACTTTGCCCTGGATTTTCTTCTGCCTGGCCTCGGCGGGGTAGGTCGGGTTTTCGCCGGCAATTCTCATGCCCGCCATGTCGCCAGCGGGCACCTGCACAGGTTGAGCGCTCCGCATGCCTGAGGCGGCGGGCGGTTCGAGCCGCAGCGCCACTGCGGACGAACAGGTGAGAACTGCGGCGAGTACGGCAGTCGCGACTGCCGCGATGCGGCGTGCGCGACCGATGGTTGAGGCGGGCTGAGCGAGAGACATGATTCTCCTTTCGAAACTACGGGGTTCTAAAAAGCCGATGGCCGGTAGCCCGGCGACCGGGTGTGGTCCGCCGAGAGCTGCGGCGATCCGCAGCAGCGAGCGGGCGTAGGGCTTGCGGCCGCCAGCAGCCGGAGCAGCGATCCCGTCACACACCAGCTCCCGGGTTGCGGCAATCTGACGGCTGGTAGCGCGAAGTGCCGGATGCCAGCCGAGCGGCAGCGCGAGCACGCTGTACAGCAGGTGCTTCGCAACATCTGCGCGGGCGCAATGCGCCAGCTCGTGAGCGAAGGTCGCCTGCAGGTCGGTGTGGGAGAGCGTCTCGGCAAAGCCCTCGGGAACCAGCAGCATGGGCCGGCGCATGCCGAGTGTGAGAGGTCCGACGACGTGCGGCGAAGTCGCAAGCGCTGGCCTCTGCTGCGGAGGCGTCTGCGAACAGGCCTGCTCCCATGCGATCGCTGTCTCTGCGGTGAGGTGCAACGGGTGTGCCTCCCGGGCCAGTGCGCGGACACGCCACAGGCCCCAGAGCAGCCGGAGTGCCGCGTAGAGCAGCCAGCCGGCATGGAGCGCAACAACGGCCACGAATGCAGCCTCGCCGATCTGACTCCGTGCGCCCGCGATCACGGCAGGACTGAACGTCACGCTGACCAGACCTGCGCTGCTACCCGCGGGTATGGGCCAGTGCAGCCAGGAAAAGGCGCGGACCTGGACCGCCGGCAGCACGACCTCTGCCACAAGTGCCGCAACCCAGACGCGGTGCTCCGGCTGCGCTCCAAGCGGCCGAACGAGCCGCGCCACCAGCAGTGCGGCGAGAAACACCAGAGGCACCTGCCACAGCGCGTTCAGCAGGTAGGCGAGCCAGGAGAGTGCAATGGCAGACATCATGAGTCACTCCTCCGTGTCCTCGCGGCCAAGACGCCGCGTTAGTTCGGCCAGACGCTCGGGATCGATATCGCGGCTCTCGATCAGGTTCATCAGCAGCGCCTCTGCCGAGCCGCCGAAGACACGATCGACCAGGTCGCGGACGGCGTGCCGCCGGGCGCGCGACTCCGTGACGGCTGCGCTGTACAGGTAGGCCCGGCCGCGCAGCTTGCGCTTCAGCTTTCCCTTGCGCACCAGGATGTTGAGCATCGTCTGCACGGTGGTGTAGGCCAGCGGCTGCGTCATCTGGCCCTGCACATCCGCAACGCTGCCCGAGCCCAGCTTCCAGATCACCTGCATGATCTGCAGCTCCAGGCGGGTCAGCCGGGTTGGTTCGCGTTCGCCCATAGCCTGCGTCTCCTAACGAATTAGGACAGTATGCCCCGAAGTGGCGCGCTGTCAACTAAGGTTTTAGGAGAGTGGACGGCAAATCTACCGATCGCGGAACAATTGCCGTTTGCAAGAAAGAGGGGCGTCCATGGCTGGACGCCCCTGAGTGCATGAAGGGTCCTAGTAAGGCGTGGAGAACGGGCAGGATGCGGGACCGGGCTGCACGATGTTCTTGCCATTGTTTGCCTGGTCGATTGCGGTCTCAATCACTTGCATCTTGTTCCTCAGGCTCAGTTGATTGCTCGAGAACACGGGAACACCGTTGGCTGTCTTGAGAAGAGCCGCGCCGTCAGCCATGAGCTGGTCGATGGACACGTATCCGAGCGAGTTCGCACCCGGCGTTCCCGCGGCGTAGACCAGCAAACTCGAATTGAAGTGGGCGATGTTGATGTTGAAGTACATGGTGATCATCTGGGCGGAGAGCATGTTCGCCATGTTGTTTGCGTTCGCACCGAGCAGATACGAACTGATCGGGCTTGCGGCAGGCGTGTAGAGGCCGTTCGCACTCTGCCAGAGGGCGAAGTTGTCGAGCCCGCTCCAGCCGGACCACTTATTTCCGGAGAGATACGTTCTGTAACCGTTGTTGGCCCAATATCCCAGAGTGAACGCTCCGGGGGTGCTGCCCAGGCAGATGTTGCCGAACACCGCGCCATTGCTGCCGGCAGGAATCATCGCCGTGAGCAGGCTCGTGTCGCACGAGAGCGCCGGGTCCACGGTGTACTGGTCGCCGCTCCACACGTAGCAGGCAGTCACGCGCCAGTTTGTTGCAGGGAGGATTTCCTGGAGCAGATAGGCGCTGCTCGCGTCCTGGATCGTGTATTGCCCGCCTGCGTTGGTATAGGTGTGGAACGTCAGCGAAGTGTCTAGATCGGTTGCGTTGATCCGCCAACCTGAGATGCCGGGCTCGTTACTCTGCCACACGCCATCCGCATTCGCGTCGTAGAACTTCCACCCAACAAGGGGCGGCGGTGGATTACCTGTCGGAGTTCCGCACCCTGCACTTGGGCACTTGACCTTGAAGTTGTCGGTTTTCGCATCCTTATCGGAGTATCCGATGCTGATGCCATCCGCGCCGACGCTGACATCCCCGGCAGACTTCTGGATCAGGGTCACCTTGTACTCGCCGCCGGCATTCGTCGTGATCGAGTAGGGGTAGAGCTGCACGGTGATGCTGCCATTGGCAGTGGGGCCAGCAGTAGCGTGGACGTTTGGGCAGGTCGACTCCGGGGTATAGGCGGCGAAGATGCCGTTGTTCACGTAAACCTCGCGGCAGACCGCGGGATCGGTCGAGAGCAGCGTGCCCTTGCTCGGGTCGGTCACTTCGAAGTAGTAGGTTCCCGTCGGCAGTCCATTTGGATTGCCGTTCTGGGGGCCGCCATTCAGGTAAACGTCCGTGAGCTGCGCGTAGATGTTGCCGTTGACGAGCGACCCGCTCGCATTCGTCGTATAGATGGCCCCTGAGATCTGGGCCACAGCCCTGACGTTGGCCAGCAACGCCAGAATAAGTGCCGAGGCAATCAGCCAATATCGGCGATTCATAATCAAGCTCCTTCCGAATCCTGAGAGGTGACGTATGACGAAGAGCCCGCAGAGACGCAGGTTCGTCGCAGATGCAAGGGGCGGGTCGGGAGGAGGAGTGCGGCCCGGTTCAGTTCATTTGCTTGGGTACGCCAGCACTCACCGGGAGGGAAGCACCGGTGCGGATAGGGAACAATCCGGATGAGCGATGGGAAGAGAGGGGATCTTCAGGGCCCTGCGGTATGCAAGGGCCAGAGTGCGACACGGTAACGAGATCGTCAAAGGAGAAGTGGTAATTCAATTGAATTACCTGCGCGAAGTGGAAGCGCGTGACTACGCCGCGGCACTTCGATCGGTGCGGCGACCTTCTCCAGGCATACGACGGCGCCCGAGACCTCCCGGCCCGTGCCACGCAAGGGCACCGACCGGCGGAACCGAAGTGGGTATTGTTCCTCACGCGTTCTCCTTGCCAACATGGCGGAGAGATCGAGGCCCGTGCAGACCAACCATCAGAATCCAGAGCAGCTTTCCAGCCCCGCGGCCGTGCGCGTCCTGATCGCCGGCGGCGGCACGGGCGGCCATGTCATTCCGGGGCTCGCGATTGCGCGTGCGCTGCGCGATCAGCACGGAGCAGAGGTGCGCTTTGTGGGCACGGCGCGCGGCCTCGAAACCAAGCTGGTGCCGGAGGCCGGCTTTGCACTCGAGCTGGTCGAGGCGGGGCAGCTTAAGAATGTCAGCATGGCTACCCGCCTGCGCACCGCCTTCGATGTGCCACGCGGTGTGTTGCGCTGCATTGCGCTCCTCCGCAGTTACAAGCCACAGGTCGTCATTGGCGTGGGTGGCTACGCCTCCGGGCCGGCCATGCTGGCTGCACTGCTGCTGCGGATTCCGAGCATGGTGTATGAGCCGAATGCTGCCCCCGGCCTCGCCAATCGACTCGTGGGCAAGCGGGTGAATGCGGCAGCCGTGAACTTTTCCGCCGCGACCCGCTTCTTTCGCAATGCAGAGGTCACGGGCGTCCCGGTGCGTGAGGCGTTCTTCGCGCTACCGCCGCGCGCGCCGGACGGCACGCGTCATCTGCTCGTCTTCGGTGGAAGTCTCGGGGCGCGTGCGCTGAACCAGGCGATGCCGCGCGTGGCACGCGCGCTGCTCGAAGCGGTGCCGGCGCTCACCATCCTGCACCAGGCCGGCGCGAAGCACGCGGAGAGCACCATGGCCGAATACGTGGCCAGCGGCGCCGACCCGGCACGCTGGCAGGTGCGCGCCTTCCTCGACGACATGCCGGCCCGGTTCGCAGCAGCGGATCTGATCCTGTGCCGGAGCGGCAGTTCGGTCGCGGAGCTGGCTGCGGCCGGAAAGCCTTCTGTGCTGGTACCGTTTCCGTTCGCAGCGGACAATCACCAACACAAGAATGCCGAGGTTTTCGCGGAGGCTGGCGCGGCGGTGCTGGTGCCTGAGTCGGAGCTGAAGGACGACCGGCTGCTGCGCGAGCTGACGTCGCTGCTCGAGGATTCACAGCGCTTGCAGCAGATGGGCGAGCGGGCGCGCACGCTCGCGCGGCCCGATGCGCTGGCTCGCATTACGGCGATGGCACTGCGGCTGGCTGGCTCTTCTCGCTGACGCCTGCGTGCGCTCCGTCTTCGGCACCCGCCTGGAGAGTTGGTCCAGCCTGCGCTGGCACAAGCTGCGACGCGGCATAGACGGCGATGCGATCGCCATCCATGACTGCCAGGAGTGCTCCGCTGGGCGAGACCGCAAACGGCTGATGGAGCGGCAGTGGAGCGTGCATCGGCACCCTCATTGCAAGGTGGCCATCGCTTGTGTCGAAAAACGAGAGGGTTTCTCGGGCAAGATCCTCGACGTGGAATTGCGAATCACGAACGAGGTTGGGACCACCTTCGACGACCGCAAGGGGAAAGTAGCGCTTCGCGACCACGTCCCCCAACAGCGGAGTGAACTGCCTGGCGTGCGTACTTCCGCTGAGGACGGGTACGCCATTGCTGCTCATGATAATGAACGGTCGGTCGAGGCCGAGCGAGTGCATGTTTCGAGCGCCAGCAGATCCGGAGCGGCGCTTTCAAGGTGCGGGATGCACGTCGAGGCGACCCGTGCGAATTCGCGGTGGGACTCCCGGTGCCAGCTCTGATGCTGAAGATAGAACTCGCCACTGGGTAGGTGCCGTATCTGGATGGTGCCGTCGTTCACCAGGGTCGGCGGCAGTAATCGCGAGCTTGCCACCTCTTCGTCGATGACGGACAGGCCGCTGTCCAGAATGCGGACCCGAACGCGCTCTTCCGGCCCGCTCGCGTCGCTTGCCGACAGCGCCTGGTGTTCGGCCGCCTGGTGCATCTCCTCCGTGACACCGACCGCATAGTGAGAGCCGTCCGGGGAGAGACGGAGAAATGCGAGAGGCCCATGGAGCGGGAGCACGCGCTCTTCGTGAAGATTCGCACCAAGCCAGCGCAGCGAGTTCTCGACGTGCAGGAGCACACGGCCGTCCGGGAGAGGCCAGAGAAACTGCTTGTCGTCTTGCACGCGGAAGCTCTGCCTTTGGTGGATCTCGCCATTCGGCAGATCGAACACCACGGCGCTCACCATGTGGGGGTGGTCCTCAGGTTGGTCGCGGAGGTCGCGTTGCATCAGGGCTCTCGAATGGAAGACCAGCAGGAGCTGATTCTCACTGAGGAACGAGAGTGCAGCGTCGTAGTTGAGCTGCGTTAACTCTGCCTTGGCGAGCGGTTTATAGCCGGTATCCGCCAAAGTCAGCGTCAGGGTCGGTCGCGCCGAGCGCTGCTCGCCGAACGCGGCGAGTGAGCAGGCTGGGGAATGGCAGACAGCCAGTGCTGGAACGGCTGGGCGGGCTACCTTTGCCAAGGGGCTACTCACCGGGTTCGACAACGTTCGCCGTTCGACACGGGGATCCCCAACGAGCACGAAGACAGACCCGGCGGGTAAGCGCAGCCGGCCTGATGTGGACGAGAGCTTCGTGCTCTCCGCCGGGCCACCTGCAGGCTGTAACGTCAGGTGAGGCAGGTGCCAGACTTGCCCGGGGCGGATGAATTGCGGCCGCGGTTCCGGTGCCGCTTCGCTGGAGCCGGAGAACAGCGGAAAATTCGGACTGTCGCGTCCCGAGAGGGTCGAATCACCGGTCTTGCTCGTCCCGGAACTCGTACTGCCTCCTTCGCCGAAGGTAGGCGAGCGAAAGGCCTGCACGACAGTGGATCGCTCCTGGACACCCTTGAGCGCCGCGTCCTCCGGTCCCAGCAGCGCCAGCCAGAAGAGCTTCGATCCGCCGCTGGTGTCGCAGGGGTTCCAGAAGGTCAACGCGATCTGCTCGTGCTTCGCGCCAGGGCCGGTCTGAACGGCGACGATAGTGGCGTGGATCGCCGCTCCGCTGGCCAGATGACACGTTCCGCTGGACCAGTCGGCGTTGGCGGTGAACAGCAACTCATCGCCAGCCTTCAGTGCACGCGCATCGAGGGAGCGAGAGAGCTTCGCCTCCAGTGGTGGGACCTTCGCGGTCTGCGGCAGAGCCACGGTCGCCGCAACCGAGACGCTGAGTGTGACGAGGAGGGACTTGAGACCCATATCTGTGAGCAAAAACTGACCCATCCGTTGATCTGCACGATCGGATGACGCTCAGTCTAGTCCTGGAAGGTTCTCTGCCATACAGGGCAGCAGAGTGAATGCTCACTAACGCAAACGCAGAGAGGCCGGCAGCTTGTGCGCTGCCGGCCTCTTGCTTATCCACACGAGAGTGTTTAGCGGTGTCCGCCGCCGCCGTGGAACCCTCCGCCACCACCGCCGCCGTGGAACCCACCACCACCGCCGCCGTGGAAACCGCCGCCACCGCCACCACCGTGGAAGCCGCCAGCACCGCCGCCATGGAATCCGCCACCACCGTAGCCGCCGCCGTTCCGGATGCCACCACCCCGGTAGCCGCCCCCGTTGCCGCCGCGGAATCCGTTGTAGGGGTGACCGACCGGTCCCCCGCCATAGCTGCCGGGTCCATAGCCGCGGCCGTACCCTTCACGTCCGTAGCCGCCGCGCCCGTATCCCTCATGTCCGTAGCCATAACCGCGGCCGTATCCGTAACCGCTGCGGTAGCCATAGCCCCGACCGTAGTAGCCGCCGCGATACCCATGTCCCCAGTAGCCGTGGTACCAGGGGCCGGCGCCGATGAAGAGGCCGCCGAGGAACCAGCTCGGTCCGTAGAAGCCGTACGGTGCGCAGGCATACGGGTAGTACGAGTAGTAGCCGTAGGGGCAGACCGGCGCTGGACCGTAGTCATACGCGTCGTAGTAGTCAGGAGCCGGCTCGTAGTAGCCAGGCTCGCCCACACCGATGCCGACCGAGACCTGCCCCTCCGCGGGCGTGGTCAGGGCCAGTGGCAGGGCCGCCACGCTGAGCGCGAGCAGCCATCCGAAAAGTCGCTTCATGATTCCCCCTGAGACTCCGATGCCGTGCTGCTAACCGCGGAAGTCTGGTGGTCGGGGTCGCCCGGTGGTTAGGGCCGGATGCCCCAGTTCCTCGGACCCCGGCCCGCGGCGGAAGTTGCGCGGAGATGAATCGCAGTTGGCAGGCGTTGCTGCCGGTCCCCCGACGTCCAGACCCGAACTCGATTAGAGTAGCTGGGACCACACCCTCATGTTTGCTAAAGCGCAGCGTATTCATTTCATTGGGATTGGCGGGATCGGGATGAGCGGCATTGCCGAGATCCTGCTGAACCTGGGCTATCCCGTTTCGGGCTCCGACCTGCGGCATTCAGCGGTTACCGACCGGCTGGCCCTGCTTGGCGCGACCGTCTTTGAGGGCCACGCCGCCGCCAATGTGGTCGGTGCCGCCGTCGTCGTGGTCAGCTCGGCGGTCAGCGAGAGCAATCCCGAGGTCGTCGAGGCGCGGTCGAGCAAGGTGCCGGTGATCCAGCGCGCCGAGATGCTGGCCGAATTGATGCGGCTGAAGTACGGGATCGCTGTCGCGGGCATGCACGGCAAGACGACGACCACGTCTATGATTGCCGCGGTTCTGGCCGGCGGCGGCCTGGACCCGACGATCGTGGTCGGCGGCCGCATCGATGCGATGGGGTCGAACGCGCGGCTGGGCAAATCGCAGTACCTGGTCGCCGAGGCGGACGAGAGCGACCGCTCGTTCCTGAAGCTTTCGCCGATTCTTGCCGTCGTCACCAACCTCGATCGCGAGCACATGGACTGCTATCGCGACATGTCCGATGTGGAAGAGGCCTTCGTCACCTTTATGGACCGGGTGCCGTTCTACGGAGCGATCACCGCGTGTGCCGACGATCCACTGCTCGGGCAGGTGCTGCCCCGCGTGCGCCGGCGCGTCTATACGTACGGCTTCCATGCGGGCGCGGACTTCGTCTGCCGCATGCTGCCCGCCGTCGATGGCGTGCGGTCACGGTTCGAGGTGGTGGCTGCCGGGCAGGTGCTGGGCGCCTTCGACCTGCATGTGCCCGGACGGCACAACGTGCTCAACGCGACCGCCGCGGTGGCCATCGGCACGCAGCTCGAGCTCGCGCCGGCAGTAATCGCCGCAGCGCTCGCCGAGTTTCGCGGCGTCGACCGCCGCTTCCAGGTGAAGGGATCGGTGCGCGGCATCACGGTGGTCGATGACTACGGCCACCATCCGACCGAGATCCGCGCCACGCTGGCCGCCGCGCGCGAGTGCGGCTACCGTCAGGTGCACGTCATATTCCAGCCGCATCGCTACACCCGCACCCGCGACCTGATGGATGAGTTCGCCACAGCCTTCGACCAGGCGGACTCGGTCGAGCTGCTGGACATCTATGCCGCAAGCGAGGCGCCGATCGCCGGCATCGATGCGCAGGCGCTCGCGGCTCGCATCGGGAAGGATGGATCCGGGGCAGCGGCGGTGCACTACGCCGGCGCGCCGGCTGCGGCCATTGCCGCGGTGAACGCGCGCGCTGAGTCCGGCGACCTGATCCTCACGCTCGGGGCCGGCAGCGTTTCGCAGATCGGCCCGCAGGTGCTCGAAGCGCTGGAGGCAGCCTCGGTTGCCAGCTTACGCGCACCCCTGTAGCTCGCCGGATACTGGGTTGCACAATCCGCGTGGCAGGCGCACTCCCTCGGGTATAGTGACGCAAGGCGATTCTCACGACCTGGCTCGGGCGTGGCGAAACTAGAACGACAATTCAGCCGCGCCGGTGCTGCGCTGGCCGACGACGAGACCTCCGATGAGGTCTTTCGTCCGCACGCTGTCACCCGTCCGCGCTCCCTCTCCTCTTATCCTGAGGCGGCGGTCGTTGGTCCGGAGCAGGACTCCGACGACGACCTCCCCGCCCTGCGCACGCGACGCCGTGTCGCGGCCAAACGCAGCCTGCTGCCGGCCGGCCGACTGGGCCGTGTGCTGGTCATCGGCGGCGTGGTGCTCACCCTCGCGTTGCTGGTCGTCGCATCCCTGGCCGTGCACTCCTTCTTCATGACCGACGCGCGCTTCCGCATCGACAGCGCGTCCTCCATCCAGGTGGTGGGCAACAGCCAGGTCACGCGGCCCGAGCTGCTCTCCGTCTTCGGTGGAGACATCGGCCGCAACCTCTTTCATGTCCCGTTGGCCGCCCGCCGGGTGGAGCTCGAAGAGCTGCCCTGGGTCGAACACGCGACCGTCATGCGCCTGCTGCCGAACCAGCTTCGGGTCGCGGTGGTCGAGCGCGTGCCCGTGGCCTTCGTCCGAGCAAGCAATCACATTGGATTAGTCGATCGGCGCGGTGTGCTGCTCGATATGCCGCCGGCGATGATGGCGGCCAAGCACTACTCGTTCCCGGTGGTCACCGGCGTGAGCGCAGCGGTGAATGCGGAGGATCGAGTCAGCCGCATGCAACTGTATAGCGACTTCATGGGCGCGCTCGCCTCGACGGCGGATCCGGTCGTGGGGCAGATCAGCGAAGTCGACATCTCCGATCCCGAAGATGTGCGCGTCCTGCTGCCCTCGGCCGGCTCGGATTTATTAGTGCACTTCGGCAGTGACGATTTCGTCCGGAGGTGGCAGACGCTCGAGCACAAGCTGCCGGGCTGGCGTCAGCAGTATCCGCGGCTCGCCGGGGTGGACCTGCGCTACCAGCGGCAGACCGTGCTTGAAATGGCGAAGGAGCCGGTAGAAGCGCCCGCGCCGATGGCAGAACATGCCGAAACAGCACATGCCACACCGCCGGTAACTAAAAAAGCAGGTGCGCGGCCAGCCGCTCTGCATCACGCCGCCATCGTAGCGAAGCACAAGCCGCAGCCGGCCAGTGGGCATGAGCCGACGCAGCACGTCGCCAAGGGATCGGTGAAGGCACAGGCAAGCAAGGCACAGTTGACCAGAGCACCATTCAGCAAAGTACAGGGAAATAAAGGGCCCGGCCGATGAACGCACCCGAACGCAACGATGGTCTGATCACGGTGCTGGACGTCGGCAGCTCGCGGGTGCGCGTGGTGGTCGCTGAGGTCGTGGATGGCGCGTTGCGCTACCGCGGTCATGGCTCTGCGCCGGCGCGCGGCGTGCGCAAAGGGCTGGTGGCCGAGCTGACACCTGCGGCGCGCTCGATCATCCAGGCGGCGGATATGGCGGAGCAGAACGCGAACGCGATCCTCGCGCATTGCGTGCTCGGCATCGGCGGTCCACACGTCCGCGGGGTGAACAGCCGCGGTGGCATCAGCCTGGGCACGCGCATGCGGGAGATCACCCGCGAGGATGTGCGCTCTGCCGTCGACCGTGCGCGCGCTGTGTCGCTGCCGGCAGAGCGTGAGGTCGTACACCTGCTGCCGCAGCAGTTCATCCTCGATGAGCAGCCCGGCATTCACGACCCGGTGGGCATGATCGGCAACAGGCTCGAGGTGAACCTGCACCTGGCAACCTGCTCCGCGAGCGCCGCGCAGAGCCTGGTGACCTGCGCGAACAAAGCAGGCCTCGAAGTCACCGACACGATCTTTGAAGGTGTGGCGGCGGCGGAGGCGACAGTCTCCGCGGATGAGCGCGAGCTCGGCGTCTGCCTGATCGACATCGGCGCCGGCTCCACCGAACTGGTTGTGTTCTTCGAGGGCGCCGTCGCGCACACAGCAGTGATCCCGATCGGTGGCGACCACTTCACCAACGACATCGCGGTCGGCCTGCATGTGTGTGTCGAAGAAGCGGACTTCCTGAAGCAGCACTATGGCAACTGCGTCGTGACCGCGATCCCCTCTTCGGCAGAGGTCGAGATCAGCGGGACCCCCGGCCACGGGCCGCGCAGTGTGCCGCAACGGCAGATCGCCGAAATTCTGGAGCCGCGCGGACGCGAGCTCTTCCGCTTGTTGCGGGAAAACCTGCGCAGCGGTGGTGTGCTCGAAGCGCTGGGCGCTGGCTGCATCCTGACCGGCGGCGGCGCGCGGCTGACCGGGCTGATGGATTGTGCGGAGAGCCTGCTACGTGTGCCTGCCCGCATTGGCTATCCGGCGGCGCTGTCGCGCATGCCCGAGGAACTGGTGCAGCCGGAGTACGCCGCAGCCACTGGCATGCTGCTCTATACGCACCGCACGCGCGTCCTCAAGGCCGCGGAGGATCACAGCCTGCGCTCGAAGCTGCGCGCCATCTTTGCAGGAAGCTTGTAGGAGTAGGGATCAGGGATCAGGGATCAACGATGGGAAAACAGCGGGACGTGGCTGCTCTGTGCTGCGAGAGCTAACCCGGCGTCATGGATCGACTGAGGTGGCACGCTGACAGCGTGTGCTGAACCCTGATCCCTCGCTTCACTCGCCCTGTGGAGAAAAAGGGGTGGAAAACCCTATGGAATCGGAATAAACCAGTAGTAGGACCAAAAGAGCGCCGAGATGGGAGTATCCAGCTGATGAACAATCCAGACGAGATCCGCATTCACTACAACGACGAAGTGCCGCGGGGCGCGAAGATCAAGGTCATCGGCGTGGGCGGGGGCGGCGGCAACGCCGTGAACCGCATGATCGCGGCCCGGCTGGAGGGCGTTGAGTTCATTGCGGCCAACACCGATGTGCAGGCGCTGCAACTGTCGCAGGCGCCGGTCAAGCTGCAGCTCGGCGTCAAGCTGACCAGCGGCCTGGGCGCGGGCGCGAATCCGGACGTGGGCCGGCGCGCGGCGCTTGAAGACTCCGAAAAGATCATCGAGGCGCTCGAAGGCGCGGACATGGTGTTCGTTACTACCGGCCTTGGCGGCGGCACTGGCACCGGCGCAGCGCCGGTGATCGCCTCGCTTGCAAGCGAGATGGGCGCACTCACGGTCGCGGTCGTCACACGGCCCTTCGGCTTTGAAGGCAAGCGCCGCATGCAGCAGGCGGAGCGCGGCATGCAGGAGCTGCTGGACGCGGTCGACACCATGATCGTGATCCCCAACGAGAAGCTGCTGGTCGTCGCGAAGGACGCCGGCTTCTTCGAGAGTTTCCGCGTGGCGGACGATGTACTTCGCCAGGGCGTGCAGGGCATCTCGGACATCATCACCATCCCGGGCATCATCAACCGCGACTTTGCCGACGTGAAGACCACCATGTCCGGCATGGGTTATGCGGTGATGGGCACGGCCATGCGCTCGGGCGCGAACCGCGCGATCGAGGCGGCGCAGGCGGCGATGGCCTCTCCGCTGCTCGAAGCCGGCGCGATCGACGGCGCGAAGGGCATCCTGATCAACATCTCGGGCTCGAGCAATCTGAAGCTGAGCGAGGTCAATGAGGCCTCCACCCTGATCCAGAACGCAGCGCACGAAGAGGCGAACATCATCTTCGGCGCGGTGCTCGACGAGACCATGGGCGATGAGGTGAAGATCACTGTGATCGCAACCGGCTTCCGCAAGGACGACATGGTGCAGAAGGCTGGGCAGCAGACGCGCACAGCCAAGCCGGAGCAGCCTGCCTTTCTGAACCTGGACACACGGCCGGCAGTGCCGCGGTTTGCCAGCGAAGTCGCCGGCGAGCCGACGCGCACCACCGTGCACATCCCCGAACGCACGATGGAAACGGCAGCCCCGGCCTACACCCCAGGCTTCGGCAGCCAGTCGCTGACGAGCTTCGAGCCGGCACCCGCCCCCGCACCCCAGCCGGCCATTGCCGAGGATTCGGCCATCGGCGGGTTCCTGGACACGCTGGCGGCGGAAGAGAACCGGGCGCGGGAGCAGCGGCGCGCCGAAGACGCGGAGCTGGACGCTCTGGATGTCCCTGCCTTCCTGCGCCAGGGCGGCCGGTAGCCTGCGGGTCTTCTCCGGACCGGAATCAAAACGGGAAGAGGTCGGTCGAAAGGCGGTGGCGGAAAGCCATCGCCTTGTGAGACTTGCCGCATCCCACCAAAGCCTCAGGTGTCTTCCTCCTTTCGGTACTAGTACCATGGTAAGTACCTGAGTTGTAATCCGGAGAACGCTCAACCGGCGGGACGGGTAAGCTAGACCAGTCGAGGGGTGCACGCGGGGCGAAACTGCTTCGTGTTGCACTCCAGCAACACTGACAGCGTTCCCGGGTCACTTCAGCAGGGGCTACCACGCATGGGTCGGATCTCTTCTTGTTTCCTAAGTCTTGGGTTGGCAGCCGGACTGGCCGCCTCCATCCTCCCGGCGCAGGCCGCGAGCAGGCACGTCCACCATCACAAGGCCGCCAGCCACCATGCCGCTGCGGCAGCCACGCACAGCCGCCTGGTGCGCGGACGCGACGGCAAGCTGCACCGCGTGGGCGGACGCCATCGCTACTATGAGCACTTCACCGGCGACTCCTTCGCCGAGACCGATCTGACCGCTGGCGACGTGACCGCGGGCGAAGATCCCGTCGTTCGCGCAGCCGCGATCGCCGCGCTGGGCAACATGAATGGGACCGCCGTCGCGATCGACCCGACCACTGGCCGCATCCTGGCCATGGTGAATCAGAAGCTCGCGCTTTCGAGCGGCGCCGAGCCCTGCTCGACCATCAAGATCTCAGTCGCATTGGCTGCTCTTCAGGAAGGCATCGTTACCAAGGACACGCCCGTGAATCTGGGCGGCTGGTCGATGACTCTGACCGATGCGCTGGCGCACTCGAACAATCTGTACTTCGAGACCATGGGCCGCCGCCTCGGCTTCGAGCGCGTGCGGCACTACGCGAACGAGTTTGGCCTGGGAGAAATGGCGGGCTGGAACATCCCGGGTGAGCAGCTCGGTGTGTATCCCAACCAGGTGCTGCCGGAGAGGCTGGGCGGCGTAGGCCGCATGTGCTCCTTTGGGCAGAGCATCTCGATGACCCCGCTGCAACTGGGCGCACTGACCGCGGCAATCGCGAATGGCGGCACCCTCTACTATCTGCAGCATCCGACCACGGCTGCAGAGGCGGTCAACTTCACGCCTCGGGTCAAGCGCGAGCTGAACATCAAGCCCTTCATCCCTGAAGTCGCCACCGGCATGGGTGGCGCGGTCTCCTACGGCACGGCGCGCTCGCTGCGAGCCAGCTTCAGCGAACTGCCGGTACTGGGCAAGACTGGCACCTGCTCTGAGAATGGCACCCGATTCGGCTGGTTTACCTCGTTTGCGGATACGAACTACGGCCGCATCGTGACCGTGTTCTTCCTCGAGGGCGGTCGGCCCACCTTCGGACCGAAGGCGGCCGAACTCACCGGGGTCTTCTACCGCAATCTGTGGGACCACAGCTACTTCGCTGCGAAGAACCCGAACGAGGCGCCGGCGGCAGGCGCGCTCGGACAGTCAGCACCGGTCAGCGGCATCAGCCAGTAGTCTCCTCAACTCTCGACCTACCAACAGCCGCTCCGGGTGAGCTTTCCCGGAGCGGCTGTTCTGTTTGCCGCGGCCATGTAACTCTGTGCGGTATGGTGTGCCAAGGGTCTCGCTCGCTGCGCCCGCTGGCAGCGCCGCATCCCACAGAACGATATGGACATCCTGACCGCCGCAGACATGCGCGCCGCCGACGAGGCCACAGCCACCCAGCACGGGGTACCGCTGTCCGCCCTGATGGAGAACGCCGGGACCAGCGTGGCGCGGTTCGTGCTCGATGAACTGCCGCATGCCGAGCGTGTCGTGGTGCTGGCGGGCAAAGGCAACAATGGCGGCGACGGTATGGTTGCCGCGCGCGTTCTGGCTGAGGCGGGCTGCCATGTCGAAGTGCTGCTGCTGGGCCGGCGCGACGAACAGAAGGGCGAGGCCCGCGCGGCGACGGAGCGGCTCGCCCAGGCCGGTCCTGCGATTCGCGAAGTGATGGAACCAGATGCTCTGAACTCGCCGGAGATCGAGCGCGTGCTCCGCAATACGGATTGCATCCTCGATGCGGTCGTCGGCACCGGGTTCAAGCCACCGGTGCGTGGCGTTGCACAAGCTCTCGGGGAATGGCTGGCCGTCCGTCGTGAGGTGCCGGTAGTGAGCCTGGACCTGCCCTCGGGTTGGGACGCGGACAGCCGCGACGAGCAGCAACCGGGCGCGTACCGCTCGAACGTGGTCGTGACGTTCACCGCGCCGAAGCTGGCGCACATCTTCGGCCAGCTCACGCACGGTCCGATCGTCGTTGCTGCGATTGGCTCGCCTGCGGAAGCAGTGCGTTCGAGCACCGGGCTGCGCTGGGCCGGAACCGCGAAGCAGATCACCGAGGTGCCCCGCGACCTGAACAGCAACAAGGGCATGTACGGCCATGTCGCGGTGATCACCGGGGCGCGCGGCCGTGGGGGGGGCAGCCGCGATGGCCAGCTACGCGGCGCTGCGTGCCGGCGCCGGCCTGGTCACGGCGGCTGTGCCGGAGTCGATCCTGAATACGGTCGCAGCGATTGCGCCGGAGCTGATGACCGACCCGCTCCAGGAGACGCCGCGCGGGGCAATCGCAGTTTGTAACCTCGACGGTGACAACGCCAAGACTCTTCTCGAGAAGAAGACTGTCGTCGCCATCGGGCCGGGGCTGGGGCAGGAGGATGAGGCGCAGCGCTTCGCTCTCCGGCTGATCGAGCTCTGCGGCGAGCAGAGGTCGCCGATCGCTATGGTGCTGGACGCGGACTGCCTGAATGCGATCGCGCAGCGGAAGTTCAACCTGGATGGCCGTGGACGCATGCTGGTGCTGACGCCGCATCCGGGCGAGATGGCGCGGCTGGTGGGCCGCACGATTCCGCAGGTGCAGGCGGACCGCGAAGCCATTGCGCGCGACTACGCCACCACGCACCAGGTCACGCTGGTCCTGAAGGGCTGGCGTACGCTGATCGCGCATCCGGACGGGCGGCTCTCGGTGAACACGACCGGCAACCCCGGCCTCGCGAAGGGCGGCAGCGGCGACATCCTGACCGGGATTGTCGCGGCGATGCTTGCGCAGTTTCGGGGTCGAGTGGCGGACGCGGTAGAGGCTGCGGTGTATCTGCACGGGCTGGCGGCGGACTTCGCCGTGGCAGGGCGGGATGAGCACACGCTGCTGGCGACCGAGGTTTGTGAGCACCTCGACGAGGCATTTCGCTTCCGTTCGACAGGGCCAAACGGGCTCACATGGATGCAAGGACTCCCCGGTATGCTGGAGCAGCAGGTGCGGCACCACTCTGGCTGGTGAAAAGAGGACCGAATGAGGGCGACGCTCACCGAATTCGACACGCACAGCAGCGAGGAGACCATCGCGGTTGGCCGCAAGCTGGCTGAGATGCTCGCACCGCCGCAGTTCCTCATCCTGCGCGGCGATCTCGGCGCCGGCAAAACGACACTTGTGAAGGGAATCGCGGAAGCGCTCAACGCAGCAGACGCGGACGAGGTGAATAGTCCTACGTTCACGCTGATCCACGAGTACGAGGGCAAGCGCCGGCAGAACGGAACGGAGCGCCCGGTGCGCCTCTATCACCTTGATCTGTATCGCATCGACAGCGAGCGTCAGCTGCAGTCGCTTGGCCTCGATGAGCTGCAGGGCGATGACAGCATCGTGCTGGTGGAGTGGGGCGAGAAGTTCCCAAGCATCGTGAAGCGCAGCCAGGGCGAGATCGTAATGAAGGCGCTTGATGGCAATGCGCGTCACATCACGCTCAACCTGAAATGAGCCCAGCTTGCTGCAGCGGCTGATTCCGAAAGTCTTCTATGACACGCTCGAGGAGGGCTTGGCGCTCTTCGTCGATTGTCTTGGATTTCAGGTCAAGTATCGCGACGCCGATCTCGCCGTAGTCGAAAGAGATGGCGCCAAGGCGTACATCGTCGCGAGCCCGGAGTACGCTGCCAAGGATCGCCCCGAGATCGGGATCGACACCGACGATATCGAGAGTATCTACGCCGAAATCAAGGCTCGCTGCCCACAGATGCTGCACCCAAACCTGCGCGTGATTCAGCTTCGCCCGTGGGGTGCACGGGAGTTCGCGGTGCTCGATGCGACGACTGTATGCGTTGTCTTCCGGCAGTGGTCGGCTTGAGGCTGCCGCGCCAGCCGAGGCTCAGAACCCCATGATGTTGTAACCGCAGTCGACGTAGGTGACCTCGCCGGTAATGCCGCTGGCGAGATCAGACGCGAGGAAGAGTGCGGCCGAGCCGACCTCCGCCTGCTTGATGTTGCGGCCGAGCGGGGCGCGCTCTTCGTGGGACTTCAGCATCTCGCCGAGCCCGCCGATACCGCGAGCCGCGAGGGTCTTGATCGGCCCGGCAGAGATCGCATTCACCCGGATGTTGCGCGGCCCGAGGCTCGCTGCCAGGTAGCGTACGGTCGCTTCCAGTGCGGCCTTGGCGACGCCCATTACGTTGTAGCGCGGCACGACCTTGGTGGAGCCGTAGTAGGTGAGGGTGATGATCGAGCCGCCCTCCGTCATCAGGGGAGCCGCGCCGCGCGCGACCGCGATGAGCGAGTAGGCGCTGATGTCGTGCGCAATCCGGAAGCCCTCGCGCGAGGTCTCGAGGAAGTCGTTTTCGAGCTCCGCGGCGGGTGCAAAGGCCACCGAATGGACCAGAATGTCGAGCTTGGGATGCTTCTCCTTCAGCGTGGCGAACAGGCTGTCGATCTCTTCATCCCTGGACACATCGCACTGGTACGCCTCGGCGCCGGGCAAGTCGGCGATCAGGCCCTCGGCCTCCTGGCGCAGCCGCTCGTTCTGGTAGGTAACGAGCAGTTGTGCGCCGGCTTCGCTCAGCTTCTGCGCGATACCCCAGGCGATGCTGCGCTTGTTAGCGAGCCCGAAGACGATGGCCTTCCGGCCCTTGAGATCGATCATGCGGCGGTACCTTTCTTTCGTCGCGAGCGGTCTTGCTCGAAAGGCAAGATTAGCAGCGAGAGCTATATAATGATCGTAATACGGAGGTGCAGCGATGGTGGCTTTGAAGATCACAACAGTGGGTTCCTCGGCCGGAGTGATTTTGAACCGCGAAGTGATGGCGCGGCTTGGGGTAAAGAAAGGCGACACGCTCTTCCTGACCGAAGCGCCGGACGGCAGCTACCGCATCACCCCATACGACCCGGAGTTCGAGCGGCAGATGAAGATCGCGGAAGAGATCATGCACGATCGCCGCGAAGTGTTCCGTGCCTTGGCGAAATAGATGACGGAAAGTGACTGGAAATGGGTTTCGATGGCCACGCTGCTGGCTGGGCATGAGCGCTTGCTCGCTGTGCATGGCGGGTTGCCGGGAGTCCGGGACGCGAACATGCTCGAATCGGCGATGGCACGCCCGCAAAATCTCGCAGCCTACGGCGAACCCGATGCGGCAGAGCTTGCGGCTGCCTACGCTTACGGGCTAGTACGCAATCACGGCTTCGCGGACGGGAACAAGCGTTCCGGGTGGCTGGTGGCCGAGGTCTTCCTGGTAAGGAATGGCTTCCGCTTCATCTGCGACGACGCGACGTTAATCATGCAGGTGGAACGAGTGGCTGCCGGCGCTGTCGATCAAACAAGCCTCGCGCATTGGATTCGCGATCGCTTGCAGCCCGTCTCGGAGTCAGGTCTCTAGATCCACAAGCGTGACATTCTCCATCTCGCGGCCGAGAAAGCGCGAGCCCAGGTGTTTGAATTTCGCAACTGAGTCGGTTGCGAAAAACCTCACCTTGGGCAGGCGCGTGGACGGGGTCTCACTCCTGCCGATCGCAAGCCGCAGCCCGACCTGCTCGGCAGTGACCTGCGCTGAGTCGATGACGCGCACTGGTGATTGGCTGCGCTCGCTCAATGCGGCCTCGATGCCGGCACGCAGCAGCGGATAGTGCGTGCAGCCGAGCACGAGCGTGTCCGCATCGAATCCGGCGGCCTGACTCTGCGCAAGCAGATCGTCGAGGTAGATGCCGGTCACCTCGCGCGTGACCGGATGATCGATCCAGCCCTCTTCGACCAGCGGCACGAGCAATGGGCAGGCCTTCTCAATGGCGCGCAGGCCGCGTTCGTGACAAGCCGCCGCATAGGCGTGGCTCTCGACGGTGGCGGCAGTGGCGATCACCAATACATCGCCGGATTCCGAGCTTTGCAGTGCGGCCGTCGCACCGGTTTCAATGACGCCGATCACCGGCACGTCCACCGATGCGCGCAGGGCGTCTAGGGCCAAAGCGCTGGCCGTGTTGCAGGCGATCACGAGCGCCTCTGCCCCATGCGCGACCAGGAACCGCGCGCTCGAGACGGCGTAGCGAGCCACAGTGGCTTGCGACTTGGACCCGTAGGGCAGCCGCGCGGTGTCGCCGAGGTAGAGGTAGTCGGCGGCGGGATCGTGGTCGAGCAAGGCGCGCAGCACGGTCAATCCGCCAACGCCCGAGTCGAAGACGCCGATGGTCGGTGTGTGTGCAGGGGACGGGCTCACGGGGCTCTCCTTCACTTCGCCAGCACAGCCGTCGGCGGTGGCGCGGCGCTCGATGCGAGGTAGGTGCGGTTCAGGTCGGCGTGGCCGGCCAGCGTGTCGCGCGGGCTGCCGTCGACGAGGAACCGGACCTGCGCAATCTCTGGCATGTTCGCATGGAGGGTGCCGATCAGCGAGAGCAGCGTCATCGTCTCCGTCTCAATGCCCGAGGGATGCTGTTCGAGCAGGCTGCCGCTCAGGTTGACGACGGCGAGCAGACCAGCGGGCACGGAGCCCTCTGGCAGCGGCATGAGAAAGACATCGTCGACGCCGGCGTTCGCTGCGATGGGATGCGGCGAGCCGGGCTTTGCGTATTCGGCGAGCGCCTGGTTGAGCAGATAGCGGGCACGGCCATGCGGCTCTGTCGGCAGGGCGAGACTGCGGGGTGTGTTCACCAGCGACCCGTCGCTGTCGTTCGCCAGCATCAGCGTAACCTCGGTCGTGGCGGTGACGCTGGGCGGCGCGAGTGGCGTGTTGACGGCCGCAGCCTGCAGCTTGTCCGCGGCGCGCTCACGCATGCGGATGAGCGTGACGGCCATGGCGGCGCTCGCGACCAGGAGCAGCCACAACAGGATGCGTTGCGAGCGGGGAATCATTGCGCGGCACTCCGCGTCATCGAACTGACGCTTGTCATTACTCAAGACTCCATGTTCGACGCCAGCTTTCGACCGCCGCAGCGAGGCCGGCCAGGATGCGGTCCTGGTATGCAGCATCGCTGAGCTGCGTCGTTACCGCGCCATTGCGGGTCAGTGGCGCGATCTCGACCGCGGCGGCCGGGCAGGTCATGTTGTCGAGCGGCTGCATCGCCGTGCGACCGAGCGTGACCGGCACGCCGGCCCTGGTCATCGCGGAATCGATCTCTGCCGACCAGCGCAGCGAACGCTCGAGGTAGGCGGCCTGCGCCTGGTCCCACTGCAGGAATGCAGTCGGTGTCGCCGGTGCGAGCGATGAGGTGAAGAGGTGAATGCCGCTGCCGCTGTCCGATGCGTGCAGGATCAGGCAGGCAGATGGCTTCTGCGCATTGGCAATCGCGGCGCGTTCGGCCGGACGCAGCGTCGCGTCTGTCTCGCGCGTGGTGATGATCGCAATGCCGCGCGCTGCCAGCATGGAGCGCAGCCGGATGGACATCGCCAGCGTGAGATCCTTCTCCTGCGCGCCGCCGCCCAGGTGCGCGCCGGTATCGGTGCCCCCGTGCGCCGCGTCAATGACAACGACGAACTGCGGCGTCACCCGGGCCGGAGCGTGAGCCGGCAGATTCGGCGTCTGCGCGGACAACGATGTTGCGCCAAGACCGGAGATCGCGAGGAGAAAAAGGGCCGCTGGTCCGCGGACATTCAGGATCAAGCGCGAGCCTTCTCAGTCGAGCGCATAGATGGCGAGGCCGCTCAGCAGCTTGGGATAGAAGTCGGTGGACTTCTGCGGCATCACCTCGCCGTTGAAGGCGATCTCACGCAGCTCCTCGAGCGTGACCGGGTTGGTGAGGAAGGCGATCTGTGCGCTGCGGCTGGTGACCATCTGGATCGCTTCGGCGGCCTCGCGCACATACTGCACGTTCTGCTGCTCGCGAACCGACTCCTCAGAGAGCCCGAGTAACTGGCCCAGCACGAGCGTATGCAACTGGACGATTTCGAGCCGGCGCTGGCGCTCGGAGACAGCGCCCAGTGCGCTCTCGACCGCATCAGCGTTGGCGACCAGCAGGTGCGCGCCGCCCCCATGCACCGCGACGAACGCAGTTCTCTCCGCGCCGGCCTCAGCGAGCTTTGCCATCAGGACGACGGCATCGCTGCTCGGGAGTTCGGTGATGGTGAAGAACGGGGCCGCCTTCTCTAAGAATGCGGTCGCCGAGAACTGTGGCAGGTTCGTCACCACGCGATGCGTGGGCAGGATCACCACGCCCTCGCTCTCCATGTTCACGAAGGTCATCATCGCCGTGGCTTCGGGGAAGGACGGATGCGGCAGAGTCGTGGCCAGGTCCCGTTCGCGGGTGTGGTGGACATGCGCCGGTGCGTGCTCGCGGCTGTAGGCCAGCGCCGTCTCGTAGCGGTGATGGCCGTCCGCGATGATCAGTTTGCTGTCCTGCATGGACCCGATGACCAGGCGCAGCATGTGTGGATCGGTGATGCGCGCCAACCGGTGCAGCACGCCGAAGTCGTCGGTGAGCTCGACCTCGGGCTGAAACTTTGCGAACAACATCTTCTCGATGCTGAACGCCGGGTCGGAGTAGAGCATGAAGATCTGGCCAAAGTGGGCGCGCGTGGCACGGAGCAGGTTCAGGCGATCGCTCTTTGGCCTCGAGAGCGTCTGCTCGTGGCGGAAGACGATGCGGGCGGCGTACTCCTCCAACTGGCCCAGGGCGATGAACCCACGGCGCTCGTGCACCTTGTCCGGGCGTCCCGGCACGCTGAAACGCTGGCAATAGGCGAAGATCGACGGGTCGTTGTCCGTCTGCAGAATGCCGTTGGCCCGCCATTCGGCGAAGTCGCGGGCGGCCCGGGTATAGACGTCGTCGACACCGGGCTCATCAAACAGCTCAGGCAGACCGAGGATCAGGCGGACGAGGTTGTGCGGGCTCCGCGCGTAGTAGACCTGCTGCATCGCGGGGCTGATCTTGTCGTAGGGCTGCGTGACCACGTCTTCCACGCGCACGGCAGTTGGGTTGTAGCGCGTGGCGCGGAAGGGAAAGATGCGTGCCATTCGTTTTGGCGATTGTACTAAAGGGCTTACGCGTCGCAGACTGCGCGCTGTGTGCCTTCGTGGGTGCGACGCCGTCCAATCCGGTGACATGGTCCTGAGCGGATCAACACGCATCGCGCCGCGGTGCACCGACCGCGTGACAGCGCGTGCTAGCATGTCGCTCACGAAGGATAGCCCCATGGTTCCCGACTCGATACGCCGGTCCTCCCTACGCCGGTTCTCGATCGGCCGGTCGCTCACCTGCTGGTTGCTCTCCCGGCTCGTGTCTCCGAGCCGAACACGGACCGCAGCGCCGCTGTTCATGGCGCTTTGCCTGGTCCTGGCAGCAGCCCCGCTGTACGCGCAGGTAGATCCGCTCAACCAGATTCATGTAACGCCCCCGCCAGCTGAGCCGCCCAAGCCCACGGGGCCGCCGCCAGCCGAAGGCAAGGCCGCGCTGAAGGCCCGGCCCGGCGAGCACATCCGCGTCGACGTAAACCTGGTGCTGATCCCGATGACCGTGACCGATCCGCTCAACCGGCTCGTGACCGGGCTCGAGCGCAACGAGTTCTTCCTCTATGAGAACAATCAGCTCCAGCAGCTCAAGAGCTTCTCTGCTGAGGATGCGCCGGTGTCGATCGGCATCATCATGGACCTGAGCGGCAGCATGACCAACAAGGTGGTGCGCGCCCGCGAGTCTGTCATCGAATTCCTGCGCACGTCCAATCCGCAGGATGAATTCTTCATCATCGGCTTTAACGATCGGCCGGAACTGATTGAGGACTTCACCTCCTCCGTAGACGACGTGGAGGCGCGCCTGCAGACGGTGCGGGCTGGCAAGCGCACAGCGCTGCTCGATGCCATCTACTACGGCGTGAACAAGATGAAGCAGGCCAAGTACGACCGGAAGGCGATTCTGATCGTCTCGGACGGTGGCGACAACCGCAGCCGTTACACCGAGGGTGAGCTGCGCAACCTGGTGCGCGAATCCGATACAGAACTGTTTGCGATCGGCATCTTTGACGCCTATGCGGCGACCGCCGAGGAGCGCAACGGACCGCTGCTGCTGCATGACCTGAGCGAGGAGACCGGCGGCCAGCTCTTCCGGGTGGACGACATTTCGGACATGACCGATATCGCGACCAAGATCAGCGCGGAGCTGCGCAACCAGTACGTGCTCGGCTACAAACCGTCGGATACGAAGCGCGACGGTAAATGGCGTAAAGTAAAGGTCAAGCTGGTGCCGCCCCCGGGGTTGCCGCCGCTCACAGTCCATGCCCGAACCGGATACTATGCCCCATCGCAATAGCCACTGGTTCCGCGCGGCGCTCCTCCTGATCCTCCTGCCCGCATCCGCGGGTGTTCTGCGTGCACAGGCTCCCGCGCCTGCGCAGCCCGCAGAACAGCAGCCGCCGCTCAACGTGGACCGCGATCCTGTGCCGTCTCCCGATCCGGTCGGTGCGCCAGCCCCTGCCGGGCAAGCGCCGGCCAAGAACGACCAGTTGACGCGCGGCAAGGGTGGCTACACGCTGACCCGGAATGTCGACGAGGTGGTGCTGAACGCCACCGTAATCGACGAGCACCAGCGTCTGGTGAACGGGCTGACCCGGGACGACTTCCACGTGACCGAGGACGGCGCGCCGCAGGCCATCACCTCGCTGCAGGAGCAGGATGTGCCGGTATCGATCGGCCTGCTGGTCGATAACTCGGGCTCCATGCGGGTAAAGCGTCAGGCGGTGAACCAGGCCGCGCTGGACATGGTGCGGGCGTCGAATCCGCAGGATGAGACCTTTGTCGTGAACTTCGCGGATGAGGCGTACATCGACCAGGACTTCACCGCGGACCTCAACCGCCTGCGGGATGGCCTCTCGCACATCGATTCGAAGGGCGGAACGGCGCTCTACGACGCCGTCATCGCGTCAGCCGATTACATGGCGAAGAGTGCGAAGAAGGCGAAGGAAGTGTTGCTGATCATCACAGATGGCGAGGACAACGCCTCCGGCACCAACCTCGAAGAGACAGTGCGCCGCATCCAGGACCTGCAGGGTCCGGTGGTGTATTCGATCGGGCTGCTGTTCGACGAGGGTGGCGGGCGTGAATCGCGCCGGGCGCGGCGCGCGCTGCAACTGCTCTCGGACGAGACGGGCGGTCTCGCGTTCTTCCCCAAGAACATCGGCCAGGTGGACGAGATCGCGGCTGAGGTCGCGCGTGATATCCGCAACCAGTACACCATCGGCTACCACTCGACTAAGCCGGCGAGCCAGGGCGGCTACCGCGTGGTCCACGTGGATGCACATGCGCGCGGCTATGGCCGTCTGACGGTGCGTACACGTGCCGGTTATTTCCCGCACACGGCGACGAGCGCGGGCGCCAAGGCCGGGCCCGCTCCGGCGACGCCCGCCCACTAAACCCGCTAAAGCATACGACGCAAGCGAAGCTGCACGGTACGCGGGCTTCCTTCGTGCGCTACTTCAAGGTGCACAGCCGCGCCCGGCGTGCTGCGTAGTGCGCGCGTGACGCTGCCCAGCTCCGCCCCGGTGAGCGACTTGCCCTCCATGCGGAGGAGCAGGTCGCCCGGCGCAAGGTGCGCCTCGGCTGCGGGCGAACCCGGAATCACGGCGGCAATCGCGAGTTTGCCGTCGTCCCCCGCGCGCAGCACCAGCCCGCTCATGTCTGCCTCGAACGGCTGCTGCATGCGGCGCCCCGGCTCCAGGTAGAGGGTCGCGTACTGCTGATTCAGGACAAAGTTGAAGCGGCGGATCGCTTCAAGGCCGAGCACCCCGGCCAGCCGAGGGTCGCCACCGGCTGCCTGCTCATGCCCGATCTCAGCGATCGGCTGCTCGAGCGTCAGCGGGCCGAGCTTCAACCCCTTCAGGCGAACGAGCGTCGCGGCTGGCGTCTTACCGGAGGCGGGCTCTTCCACCTTCGGTCCCGCCGCGAGCCCCGGGTGCGCGGCAACAAAGGACGGCGCAAGCACAATGCCGGGACCGGTCTGTGCCGTGTCGAAGAGAAAGAGGCCGCTGGCCGTCTCGCCGCCCGGCAGCACCAGTGTGCCTTCGACGAAGGGCAGTCCACCGGCAAACTTCAGCGGCAGCTTCGCGGCGGACGAGGGGCAGATGTCCGGACTGAGCAGCGCGCCAACATGGCGGTCAAAGTCGACCGAGAGCGAGTAGCGGTGCATCTCCGGCTCGCCGAGCACGCCTGCGGTGGGCCGGCCGCTGAGCGCGCGAATGTAGCTGGTCGACGCGGACTTCAGATTCGATGGCGGCAGCGTACGGCGTGCGATCTCGAGCTTCGCCTTGGCGGAGGGCGCGAGTCCTGCGGCGTGTGCCACCTCCGGATCGACGCTGCTGGCGGTCGCGCTCGTATCCACCACGAAGGCGAGCTCTGGTGAGTTGCCGATGCGCCCGGGCAGGTAGAGCAGCTCACCCTCCACGGCTACCGGAACGGCGACCAGGCTGTTCACGATGGCGAGCGAGGTCGGCGGCAGCGTCGGCGTGTTCGACCCGGCGTGCGGCACCCGCTGCGCGATGGCAGGGAAGAGCGTGATAAGGACGAGCGCCGGTCCTGACCAGGGCAGTCGGCGGGTCTTCGGGCGGAGAGCCATGGACAGCAGTATGCGCGAGCCTTGGGTGTCCCGGACAGGGCAGCGGCGCTGCTACACTGTCCGGTTGCTCTATGCGGACTGACAGCCCCACCCTGACCACCCACGGCGCTCTGCGCGTCGCCGACGACATCACAGACCTTGTGGGCCGGACCCCCATGCTGCGGCTGCACCGCCTCGGCGGCCCCGCGCTGGGCGATGTGTACGCGAAGCTCGAGTTTCTGAACCCGGGCGGCAGCATCAAGGACCGCGCAGCACTGGGCATGATCCTGCGCGCGGAAGAGCAAGGCCTGCTCGCGCCGGGCGCGCACATCTTCGAGGCAACCGCGGGCAATACGGGTGTCGGGTTGGCGCTGATCGGCGTGAACCGCGGGTATCACGTCACCCTGTTTGTGCCGGAAGGCTATGCGGAAGAGAAATGCATCCTGATGCGCGGCTTCGGCGCGACCGTAATCCGCACGCCGGAGAAGGACGGGATGCTGGGCGCGATCGCACAAGCGCGTGCAGCGCTGGCGACTACGCCAGGTTCGTGGGGCGCCTTCCAGTTCGAGAACGAGGCGAACCCCGATTTCCACGAGGAGACGACGGCAGAGGAGATCTGGGAGCAGATGGAAGGCCGCGTGGACGCAGTGGTGGTGGGCGTCGGCTCGGGCGGCACCTTCTCCGGACTGGCGCGCGGACTAAAGAAGCGTAACCCGCGGCTGGTCGCGATCGCGGTCGAGACGCAGGGCTCGATCCTGCAGGGCGGCCCGCCGGGACCGCACCGGGTGGAGGGCATCGGGGTCAGCTTCATCCCGAAGACATTTCATCCGGAGGCCGCCGACGACATCATCATGGTGCCGGATGACGAGGCGTTCACGATGGTGAAGCGGCTTGCCTCGGAAGAGGGTGTGCTGGCGGGCTCGAGCGCCGGTGCGAATGTGCATGCCGCGTTCATCGTGGCGCGCAAGCTTGGCCCCGGCAAGCGTGTGGCGACGATCATTGCGGACTCGGCCGAGCGCTACCTGTCGAAGAACATTTTCGACGGTGGCCTGATCGCCGGAAGAGATCGCTAGCGATCCCCTGGGCGCGGGTTGCTGCCATAGGCGTCTTTCACAGACACTGGCAGCATGACCGAGAATCAGCAGGGCTTCGCGACGCGCGCGATCCACGCCGGCCAGCAGCCCGATCCCACGACGGGCGCTGTGAATGTGCCGATCTACCTCACCTCCACCTATGCGCAGGAGGAGATTGGCAAGAACAAGGGTTACGAATACTCCCGCGTTTCGAACCCCACCCGCACCGCGCTCGAAGAGAACCTGGCCTCGCTTGAGAATGGCCGGTCCGCGCATGTGTTTGCCAGCGGGATGGCGGCCATCTCGGCGCTGGTCACGATGCTGAAGTCGGGCGATCACGTGATCTGCGGGTCGAATGTGTACGGCGGCACGCCGCGCCTGTTCAACCAGATCGTCGCGCACTACGGCATCGAGTTCACGTACGTGGACACGAGCGATCCGGAGAACGTGCGCCGCGCGCTGCAGCCGCGCACTCGACTGGTCCACATCGAGACGCCCACAAACCCGCTGATGCAGTTGACGGACATTCGCGCTGTGAGCCAGGTCTGCCGTGAGCACGCGCAGAAGGCAGGCGAGGCGGTCGATTTGTGTGTCGACAATACGTTCATGTCGCCGTACTTTCAACGGCCCATCGACCTGGGTGCCGACCTGGTGATGCACTCGACGACGAAGTTCCTCAACGGCCACTCCGACGGACTCGGTGGTGTGCTGGTGGCGACGCGGCCGGACCAGGCAGAGCGCTTCGCCTTTGTGCAGAAGTGCACCGGAGGCATCCTGTCGCCGTTCGAGTCGTACCTGATTCTGCGCGGCGTCAAGACGTTGGCCGTCCGCATGCGGCAGCACGATGCCAATGGCCGGGCGATCGCCGAGTGGCTGTCGCGGCATCCGCGCGTGGAGAAGGTGTTCTATCCGGGGCTCGCCTCGCATCCGCAGCACGAACTCGCGAAGCGGCAGATGTCCGGCTTCGGCGCGCTGATCACATTCGAGACCGGCTCACTGGCGCGTGCGAATGAAGTGTTGAAGCGCGTGCGCGTGTGCACGCTGGGCGAGAGCCTGGGCGGCGTCGAGACGCTGATCTCGCACCCGGCGTCGATGACGCATGCAGCGATCGGGGAAGAGGGCCGCCGCAAGATCGGGCTCACCGATGGCATGGTGCGCATCTCGGTTGGTATCGAGGATCTGGACGACCTGCTCTCCGACCTCGAACAGGCACTGGCATAAAGAACAGGCGAAGGCTCCGCACCGTCGCTCGGTTCGAGCGGTCGGCACGGAGCCAACGTCGATGACTCAGGCCCGCATGCGCCGGAAGCGTAATGCTCCGGGTTCTGCTCCGTCGCCGGCCGCTGTGAACCCGCAGCGGCGCAGAACGCCGAGCGAGCCAGCCAGATGCGGAAAGGTCTGTGCGTTGACCGACCGTACGTGCGCGAAGCGGAAGATCCATTCGATCAGCGCAGTGGTGGCCTCCGTCGCATAGCCCTGACGTTGGAACGGGGGCAGCACGGAGTAGCCGATCTCGACATCGTCTGTCGCCTCCGGTGGCCCGACACAGCCGCAGCTGCCGATCAGCATGGCTGTTCCTGCCGTTCGAAGCGCGATGTAGCGCGCCCACCCTGGAGCGTCCGGGTGTTCGGACATGGTGTTCAGCAGCCAGTCCAGAGCGCTCGCGTCCCAGTGCTCCGGGGGCCAGCACTCTGGAATGCTCAGACCAGTGGCCGCTGCGAAATCCTGGCGATTGGCGACGGATCCGTTTTTATCGGCGCGGATCATGGCCGGCGTGGCGTCGAGGAGCGTGAGGCGTGATGTGTGGATCGGGGACGCAGGCGAACCTGCGCCCCGCCATGTGGCTGCATGCATGGGAGCTCTCCAAGAAGGTGCAACGGGAGGAATCAGGCGCAGAGCGGCAAAAGCTCCGCGCAAACCGATCGAGCTCAACCCTAGGCAGTCATAGGCGCGACCGCAGCGTAGCAAGCTCGCGCTGCGGTCACAATCGGAATCGCTGCTAGGCGGGGCGTCTGAGGCGGAACATCACGGTGCCGGGGTCGCGGCCAGTGCCATCGAATACGAAGCCGCACCGGCGCAGCACGCTGATGGACGCGGCGAGCTGCGGGTAGCTCTGAGCGCAGATGGAGCGCACGTTGGGGCGGCTGAAGATCCAGGGCAGGAAAGCCTGCACCGCTTCCGTAGCCAGCCCGCGGCCCTGGTATTGCGGGAGCAGCGAGTAGCCGAGCTCCACATCAGTGCTCAGTTCGGGAGCATCGGTGCAGCCGCAACCACCGATCAGCACAGGGGGTTCACCGTTGGCCTTGCAGGCAACGTAGCGGCACCAGCCGGTGAACTGCGGTGCGCGGCGGAGCCGATCGAGCAGGTATGCGATGGCCTGCTGGTCCCAGAAGCGCGGCGGCCATTCGGGGGGAACGCGTCCACCGCAGAGCTCACCCAATCCGCTGCCCTGCTGGTCGGCTTCAAGCATCGCCTCGGTCACAGTGATGAGCAGGAGCCGCGGCGTTTCGATCGGTTCGTCGGAGCTCGGGAATGGGCGCTCAGTGGCCATCGAGCTCCTGCGGCGTCGCCCAATGTGGGGCGGGAAGTGGCCCAGCGCTGCTCAGGCCGGCGGCGCACTTACGCTACCACCGGCTCTTCCCGGGTGCAAAGGACGGCTTGGGGCGTGAAAGGGGCGATCTGGGTGCCCGGTACACTATAAGCGCGAGGCACACCTCCCATAAGCTGTGGTAATCTAGCGCGTTTCACTGGAGACGCCCTGATGCCTTCCGCTACCCTCTCTCCCGCAGCCGTTCACCCCTTCAAGCTCAGCGACGAGCAGGAGCAGCTTCGTCGCGAAATTCGCGCCTTTGCCGCTAAGGAGATCGCGCCGCACGTCATGGAGTGGGACGAGGCGAGCACGTTTCCCATGGCGGTGGTAAAGGAGCTGGGGCGCATGGGTCTGCTCGGGATGCTGATTCCCGCAGAGCTGGGCGGCGCGGAGCTTGGGTACGTCGACTACATGACCGCGATCGAGGAGCTGTCCGCGGTCGACGGCTCGATCGGCATCATCGTGGCAGCGCACAATTCACTGGGTCTGAACCACATCTACATCGCTGGCAATGAGCAGCAGAAGCAGCGCTACATCCCGAAGCTGGCGACCGGCGAGTGGCTGGCCGCGTGGGGCCTGACCGAGCCGAACTCCGGGTCCGATGCAGCGGGCGCGCGCACGACGGCGGTGCGTAAGGGCGATACATGGGTTCTGAACGGATCGAAGACGTTCATCACGAACGGCAGCTATGCGGATGTGATCGTCGTCATCGCGGTGACAGATCGCGAGCAGGGCACGCATGGTCTTTCGGCCTTCGTGGTGGAGAAGGGAACGCCCGGCTTCCGTCCCGGCAAGAAGGAGAACAAGCTGGGTCTGCGCGCCAGCGATACCGCGGAACTGATCTTCGAAGACTGCGTGATCCCGGCAGAGAACCTGCTGGGCAAGGAGGGCGAGGGCTTTGTCGACTCGCTGCGCATCCTGGACGGCGGCCGCATCTCGATTGCGGCGCTCTCGCTGGGGATCGCGCGCGGAGCCTATGATGCAGCGCGTAAGTACGTGCAGCAGCGCCGGCAGTTCGGCCGCGCCATTGCGGAGTTCCAGGGCATCCAGTGGAAGCTGGCCGACATGGCGACGCAGCTCGATGCCGCGCGCCTGCTCACCCTGCGGGCGGCGGTGATGAAGGACGCGGGGCAGAAGACTACGACCGAGTCGGCGATGGCCAAGCTCTACGCGAGCGAGGTGGCGGTGCGCATCTGTGACGAGTCCGTTCAATTGCACGGTGGCTACGGCTTTATCAAGGACTACCCGGCCGAGAAGTTCTACCGCGATGTGAAGCTATGCACGATCGGCGAGGGCACGAGCGAGATCCAGCGGCTGGTGATCGCGCGCGAAGTGCTGAAGCGCGGCTGACCCCGTGGCTGCAGGTCCGCAGCCGTCACTTTGACTCGCGCGGGGCGAGTGTTTACCGTGGCTGCATGAAGGCGACGAAGCCAATCTACCCGCTTACGTCGCTGCGTTTTTTCGCTGCGTTGTGTGTGGTGCTGCACCACACGCTGGACCCGATCATCCCTCCGGGGACGAGGCCGGCGTGGTTCAACCGGTTGCAGTTGTACTCGGGCGTGACCGTGCTGCTGTTCTTTATCCTGTCCGGCTACGTGCTGGCCGTGGTCTACCTGACGCCGCTGCGCGCAGAATCGGATGCGGGCGGGACGGTCCATCGTCGTCGTTTCTGGGTGGCGCGCTTCGCTCGGATCTACCCTCTTTATCTGGCCGCGCTGGTGTTGGACGCACCCAACCTGCTGGCTGGTCGTATTGTGCACTACGGCGTGGGCGCGGCGCTGGCCAAGACCGCCGTCAGCTTTGTAGGCAGCGCGTTGCTGCTGCAGGCATGGATCCTCAAGCTGCAGGGGATCGACTATCCCAACTGGTCGCTCTCGGTCGAGGCGTTGTTCTACCTGCTGTTTCCGTTGTGGGCGCCGCGGCTGTGGCGGCTCTCGCTCGGCGCGCAGATCACCATCGCCGGGCTTTTCTTTCTCGCGGTCTTCCTATGGACGTACAACATCACCAACCTTGGCCGCGAGCCCTACCCGTACATTCTGCCGGTGCACTACCTGCCGGATTTCCTGACCGGGATTGTGCTGGCACGTGCGCAGCTCTCGATCGAGCGTGATCCTCTGCGGCTGGCGCGCTGGCGGCGAGCAGCCATTCCCATGGCGCTGTTCGCTGTGTCGGTACTCATCCTGGTCTGCGGCGCGCATTGGCAGGGGCGTTGGAACTGGATGCCCGAGTTCTTCTTTATCCCGCTCTTCTCACTACTGCTGCTGGCCTTCGGCATTGGCAATCGGACCATAGAACGTGTCTTCTCGCACCGTTGGCTGGTGCTGCTGGGCGAGGCTAGTTATGCGCTTTATCTACTCCACGTCATCGTGGCGGTGTGGTTCTACCAATATCTGCACATCGCACCGACACGTGTGGCTTACCTGCTCTATCTCACGATTGCGGTAGCGGTGAGCATCGTCTCCTACAAGTATTTCGAGGTGCCCGCACGGCAGTGGGTGCTGCGCAGCTTTCACCAGCGCAGTCGCGAGACGGAAGCCGCGGCGGCGATCGCGCAATGACCGACAACGTCAGCACCAGGCAGGACGGCGCGACGGCTCTCGCAGAGCGGCTGCGTGGGGGCGATCTGCGCGCTTTGGCACGCGCGATTTCGCTGGTCGAGAACGAGTCGCCTGCCGCGCAGGCAGTCCTGTCGGCTGCGTTCCCGCATACCGGGCATGCACTGCGCATCGGCATCACCGGTGCGCCGGGCGCGGGTAAGAGCACGCTGGTCGATCAACTGGCGCGTACGTTTCGGGAGCAGCAGCACACGGTGGGTGTGCTGGCTGTCGATCCGACCAGCCCGTTCACTGGCGGCGCCATCCTGGGCGATCGCATTCGCATGGAGCGGCACCACGCGGACCCTGGTGTGTACACGCGCAGCATGGCGACACGCGGCGCGCTGGGTGGGTTGGCGCGGGCGGCGGCCGATGCAGCGACGCTGATTGAGGCGAGCGGCCGGAACCGCGTCCTCATCGAGACCGTCGGCGTGGGCCAGGACGAGATCGACATCGTGCGCCTCGCGGATGTGGTGGTCGTCGTGCTCGTGCCGGGCATGGGCGATGACGTCCAGAGCATCAAGGCCGGCATCCTCGAGATCGCCGATCTGTTCGTCGTGAACAAGAGCGATCGCGAGGGTGCGGATCGCGTCGAGAAGGAACTGAAGACCATGCAGTCGCTGGCCGGCTCGCACGGCAGCTGGATTCCGCCCGTGGTGCGGACTGTTGCGTCGACGGGACACGGCGTCGACGCGCTCGCGGCCCGGATTACTGAGTTCGAACGCTGGCTGGGCGAGGAGCACCGTTTGAAGCAGCGACGGGAAGAGCAGTGGCAGAAGCGACTGACCGAGATGGTGCGCTCCGAGTTGCTGCGAAGTCTGCGCGCGCATGGGCTGGAGCCGGAGGGCCTGGCCGAGCATGCCCGCCGCATCGCTGCGCGGCAGGAGGACCCGTTTGCGCTGGCGGCGCGGCTGGTGGCAGCAGCGACGGGAAGCGACACGAACGGGAGGCAGGGATGACCGCACCGCATCTGGAAGCGATAAAGAGCACTGTTAGTGACCTGACAGGCACAGCGGCGGTGCGCATCGATCATCTGGGGGTCGCGGTCGAGAGCATCGCCGCCGCTCGCGGCTTCTACGAAGCGCTCGGCCTGGCAGTGGCGCACGAGGAGACCGTGGAGCACGAAGGTGTCCGCGTGGCGATGATCCCGATGGGCGAGAGCCGCGTGGAATTGCTGGAGCCGCTCGGGCCGGAGACCACGGTTGGTCGCTATCTGGCGAAGCGCGGGCCGGGTCTGCACCATGTCGCCCTGCACGTCGACGACATCGAGGCCACCTGGGCCGCGCTCGCAGCCAAGGGCGTGACGATCGTCTCGCCAGCGATCCAGAGCGGTGCCGGCGGCCATCTTTACTTCTTCGTGCACCCGAAGAGCACTGGCGGCGTGCTGCTCGAGATCTGCCAGGATCGGGCGTGAGCGGCGCGGAGTCGCTGACCCTGCTGGCGATCGATACCAGCGGCATGGGTGGCACAGTCGCGATCGCCACCATCGCAAAAGGCACAGAGGAAGTGACGTATATGGCAGGCGCAGAGTTGGGCAACCGCGCTGCCGCCTCCGATCTGGTGCCAACCATTGCATCGTTGCTCGAACAGACGCGACGCTCGTTGAGCGATCTCGATGCGCTGGTAGTGGTGCATGGGCCCGGCAGCTTTACGGGGGTGCGCGTTGGCCTCAGCACGGCAAAGGGTCTCGCGCACGCGGGCGGGACTCCCGTGTATGCCGTCTCGCGACTCGCGGTACTGGCGCATGTGGCTGCGGACCGCGCGGCCGTCGCGCTGCTCGATGCGGGGCGTGGCGAGTTCTACGCGCGGCACGAGGAGCGCGAATGGCTGGCCTCGTTAGAAGAAGTGAGTGCCGCGGCAGAAGCCGGTGCGGTGCTCGTGCTCACGGAGCCAGGCCTGGCGGAGCAGTTAGCCCAGCGGCTGTCCACTGCCGCGACGCGAGTCGTAGGCCCGGTCGATGCCATGGCAGCGGTGCGGGCGTCTCTGGGGCGGCTTCGCTCCGCCACACCGGATGACCTGGCGACCCTGGATGCGAATTACCTGCGCCGTTCGGATGCGGAGTTGTTCGCGCGGCCTGCTGCTCGATGACCGCATCGCTGCGGGTGCGACCACTCGCAAACCGCGATCTGCCGCAGGTTCACGAGTGGATGCGCGGTTCGGCTGAGGCGCCACGCTGGAGTAAGTCTGACATCGTCGCGCTGGTAGAAGAAGCGCCAGCCAGTGGCCGCATCCGCATGGCATGGGGCGCGGTGGAAACGACCACGGACAGCGATGCGGACCAACTCTGCGGCTTCGCTGTGGCCACTGCGCTGCGGGCGCCCGGCCTGACCTCGGCGTGCGAACTGGAGTTCCTCTTCACTGCGCCGCATGCGCGTCGGCGCGGCGTGGCGCGGCTCCTCCTGGGCACTTTGATCGCGTGGTGCGCAAGCGTTGGTGGAGACGAGTTGCTGCTCGAGGTGCGCCGCTCGAACAACGCGGCGCAGGATCTATATCGCCATGCCGGCTTTGTGACCGCGGGCGTCCGTCCCGCCTACTATCGTGACCCTGTCGACGATGCTGTGCTGATGCAGCGTGCGCTCTCCAGCCCGTCTTTGGGCGCCCCGTATAATGCCCGTTGAGGCATCGCATGGTACGTGATGGATATTGGTATGGAATCAGTCTGCTGCTCGTAGCCGTGGTGGTCCGCGTACTCACTGCGGGCTGGTTTGCAAGCTGGCTGGTGACCGCGATCCCGGTGCTGCTGGCATTGTTCTTCCTGTGGTTCTTCCGTGATCCACAGCGCGAGATTCCGGCCGGCCCGGGGCTGGTCGTCTCTCCGGCAGACGGCAAAATCACCGAGGTGGCGCCCATCCGCACGCAGGATGGGGACCGCATTCGCGTGAGCATCTTCCTGAGCGTCTTTGACGTGCACGTGAACCGGTCACCGGTGAGCGGCGTGGTGCGCCACATCGAATATCGCAAGGGCGAATACCTGAACGCACTCGATCCCGCCTCGGCCGATCGCAACGAGCAGAGCATCGTTACGGTGGAAGGCGAGGGCTGCATTCTGACGTTCAAGCTGATCGCCGGCCTGCTGGCGCGGCGCATCGTGCTGTTCGCCAAGGAAGGCATGACGGTCGAGCGTGGACAGCGTGTGGGGCTGATCAAGTTCGGCTCGCGTTGTGATCTGCTGCTGCCCGGCGATGCGCATGTGCGAGTCGAGCGTGGACAGCACGTCAAGGGTGGGCAGACCATCCTGGCCGATGTGGAAGTGCCGAGCTACGAGCCGATGCTGCTCAAGGAAGTGATGGAGACGCGCCGGTGAGTGAGCGCAAACGGCCAAGGCGGCGCGGCATGTACGTGCTGCCTTCGCTGTTTACGGCCGGCAATATCGCGGCCGGTTACTACGCCATCATGCAGAGCCTGCAGGGCTCGACGCTGGAGCCGAAGCACTTCGACTACGCCGCACTGGCCATCCTGTTCGCCATCCCGTTTGACGCGCTCGATGGCCGCATCGCGCGCATGACAAACACGACGAGCGACTTCGGCAAAGAGCTCGACTCGCTCGCGGACGTGATCACCTTTGGTGTCGCGCCCAGCATCCTCGCCTTCACATGGGGCTTTCATATGCTGCCGCTCGGCATGGATCCGCTGCTGCGGCGCAAGGTCATCCAGGTAGGCGCGTTTGTCTGCTTCCTGTTTCTGCTCTGTGGAGCGAGCCGGCTGGCGCGATTCAACATCAGCCACGATCCGCAGCCGAAGAACCCTGGCCGTCCGGATCGCAAATACTTTGTCGGGATGCCCATTCCGGCGGCAGCGGGCGTGCTCGTGTCCGTGGTGCACCTGGTGAACGGCACGCCTATCCCCTACTGGTGGCTGGGGCTGGTGTGGATCGCGGTGGTAGGGCTCGCTGGTTTTCTGATGGTGAGCACCTGGCGCTTCTGGAGCGGTAAGGAGATCACGCTCGCGGGTCGCCATCCGTTTCAACTGATCATCCTGCTCGGAGTTTTTCTATACGCGCTGGTCGCGTTTTCTGAAGTGCTGGTCTTTCTTTGCTGCTTTGCCTACATGTTCTCGGGGCTTGCAGCACGCGCCGCGTATGGCGCGAAGCGAAGGCGGCAGAAGCGGGCGCTGGCTGCGCTCGAGAATGTCACGATGCAAGTGCCAGGAGAGCACTCTCACTAAGACATGGCGTCTCAATTTCGCATTGCAGTAGTTGGTGCCGCATCGTTGCGCGGTAAGGAACTGGCAGATGTACTGGGCGATTCGGCGTTTGCGGATGCCGAGTTTGTGCTCATGGACGATCAGGCGGCAACCGGGCAGTTGGAGGCGGTTGGTGAAGAAGTCACGTTCATTCAGCCGGTCACGACTGGCGCCTTCGCGCAGACGGATTTCACCTTCTTCACGGGCGACCCGGAACTAACGCGGCGCTACTGGGAAGCAGCGGCTCACGCCGGTTCGGCCGTGCTCGATTTGTCAGGCGCGCTCGACGATGTGCCGGGAGCGGTGGTGCTTGCGCCCTGGCTGGAGCCGTCAGCGACTGGGCTCGACCTGCAGACGCCCGCCGTCGTGCCGGCGCATCCGGCGGCCCTGGCGTTGGGCCTGCTGCTTGCGCAGGTGCGCGTCGCCACCGGCGTGCGGTCCGCGTTTGCGACCGTGCTCGAGCCAGCGTCGGAGTACGGTCGCGCAGCAATGGACGAGCTGCATCAGCAGACCGTGAACCTGCTCTCGTTCCAGCAGCTGCCGAAGGCCCTCTATGACGCGCAAGTGGCGTTCAACGCGATCGCCGCTGGGGGCAGTGAGGGCAAGATCGATCTGCCGGCGACGGAAGCGCGCGTGCGGCGGCACTACAGCGTGCTCGCTGGTGGACGCCTGCCGGCGGCGGCAATTCAGGTGGTGCATGCGCCGGTGTTTCATGCGCACACGCTCTCGCTTGGCATCGAGGTCGAGCGTGCCATGACCGCCGACCAGTTGCGCCAACTGCTGGCCGCGAACGAGCACATCGACGTCGCGACGACCGACGAAGACATGCCTTCGAACCTTGCCGCGGCGGGTCAGGATCAGGTGCTGGTGCGCGTGCGCTCCGCCGAAGATGAAAGCACGGCAACCCAGCGCTTCTGGCTGTGGGCAGCCACCGACAATCTGAAGCTGACGGCCTTGAACGCCGTGGCCTGCGCGCTCGAGATGCGCCGGCTGCGTCCGCATGGCCAGGTTCAGTAGCTCGGCTCTATTCAGTCACGGATACAGATAGCGCAATCGTTGTCCGCTCAGGAGCGGCAGCGATCGCGGAATTTGTCGTACTGCGCCAGCAGGAACAGGTCTGTCATGCCGGCAAGGTAGTCGGCGACCGTGCGTGGCGCGCCCTCGCTGGCCAGCGAGGGTGAGAAATGTGCTGGAAGCAGTGACGTATTGTCAACAAAGCAGCCATAGAGCGCCTGCAGAACAGTGCGGGCGCGCTCGTGGTCCGGCGTGACCGCATCGCTGGCGTACAGATGCACGGCCAGGTACTGCTTTGCCTGGCGGCGGAGCGACTCCATCTCTGGCGAGAGGGCCACCAGCCGATGCGGCGCGCGCCGTACATCCGAGAGCGTCGTGATGCCGTTTTCGACGATGACGCCGCGCGTGTGCTCGATCAGGTCGCTGGTCAGCGCATTCAGCAGCCGTTTAAGCGCCTCGTCGATCAGCCGCTCTTCATGGGCGCCGGGGTGCTGCTCCGCCATCGGCGCATAGAAGCGCTCGAACAGCGCGACGTGTGCCCGCACATGAGCGAGGTCGAGCACGCCTGAGGAGAAGCCGTCGTCGAGGTCGGCTGTCAGGTAGGCGATCTCGTCGGCCAGGTCGATGAGCTGCGCCTCAAGCGGCGGCTGCTGGTCGAGGAAGTACGCAGTCAGTTCGGGATGAGTTGCAGGATCGTAGTCGCGCGAGTGCTTGATGATGCCTTCACGCACACCGAGTGTCAGGTTCAGGCCGGGGAAGGCGGCGTAGCGTCGTTCAAACTGCGTGACGATACGCAGTGCGTGCAGATTGTGATCAAAGCGCAGCCCGTGAGCGCGCATCGCTTCATCGAGGGCGCGCTCGCCGGCATGGCCGAACGGTGGGTGGCCGATATCGTGGACCAGCGCGAGCGATTCGGCGAGGTCTTCATTCAGTCCGAGCGCCGTTGCAATGGTGCGCGCCAGCTGCGTAACTTCGATGGTGTGGGTCAGTCGGCTGCGGTAGTGGTCAGAGAAGCCGGGCGCGAAGACCTGCGTCTTGCCGGCGAGGCGGCGGAAGGAGCGTGCGTGGATGATGCGCGCGCGGTCGCGCTGGAAGGGCGAGCGGTAGGCGTGCTGCGGCTCCGCGTATTGCCGCGCCGTGAGCGGCTCATCCGGACTGCTGGTGACGGCGCATCCCGCGGGCAGGGGATGCGCGGCGCTCGGCGTGGAGATGAGTTCAGATCGCATCAGGATCAGGTCGGGCTCGTCCAGTCTAACTGCGAGCGGTTGCGAGCAAATGAGAAGAGCCCTAGCGGGTGGGCCGCAGGGCTCTCTTCGGGTGTTCGGTTGTCGCTTAGCGCTTCGGTTCCGTGCTCGGGCCGGACTCGCGGGCGAGCTTCACCTTCGCCGTCTCAAGCTTCTTCTGCACCTTGCTCACGTCCGTCTCATCCACATCGGCGGCGACGGTGCGCGAGTACTGCGCGAGCGACTGGTCCCACTGCGCGACCGCAAGGCGCAGGCGTCCGGTCTTTTCGTAGAGCTCGCCCAGGTGATCGTGGACGGTCGGGTCGGTCGAGACGCGCTCGCTTGCTTTGCGCAGGTTCTCCTCGGCCAACGGGTACTGGCCCATCTTGAAGTAGGCCCAGCCAAGCGAGTCGAGGTACGCGTAGTTCTGCGGGTCAAGCTGGACGGCCTTCTGCAGCATGGCCAGGGCGTCGGAGAGCTTCACGCCGCGGTCGGCCAGCATGTAGCCCAGATAGTTGAGCGTCATGCTGTTGTTGGGGTCGATGGCCAGCAGCTTGCGGAAGTAGTCCTCGGCCGCGTCGAAGTGCTTCTGCCGCTCTTCGAGTGCGCCACGCAGGAACAGGACGTAGCGCGTGTCGTCGTCACCGGCTCCGGGCACTGCGGCTGCCGCATCGATGTCATCGCTTGCGTTCTTCCACCGGCGCAGGCGCGTGTCGATTTGCGCCAGTGCCAGGTACACATCGCGGTCGTCTTTGGTGTGCTTGAGCTGTGCCTTCGCCAGTGCGATGCCTTCTTCGGGCTTGCCTGTGTCGGCGAGCTGTCCAGCCAGCATCAATTGCATCGCCTTGTTACCCGGGGCAGCCTGCGCGGCTGCATGAGCAACCTCGGTAGCCTTCTCGTACTGCTTGGCATCGCGATACGCGTCGACTTCGCCCTGGTAGCCACGCTCGGTGTATTCGCCGCCCAGCAGGATCATCTGCTTGTAGGCGTCCACGGCGGGCTCGGTCTTGTTCTGCTCGCGCTCCACATTGGCCAGCCGGTCGAGAAAGATCGAGCGGTTGACCTTGTCGCTGTCCGCGTAGCGGTTGTCCGGCTTGGCGGAGCTGGCGACGAGCTTGCGCAGCAGCGCCTCGGACTCGCCGTAGCGGCCCAGCGCATCGAGCGTCAGCGCCTCGTTGTAAGTGATCTCGTCCGAATCGGTCGCGAGCTCCTGCGCCTTCTTGAGCGTGGCGAGTGCCGGCTCATAGTGGCCAAGACGCCGCTGACATTCGGAGAGCCGCACGAGCGACTGCGGATCCTGCGGGTCCGCCGTCGAGATCTCCTGGTAGGCGTGCTCGGCGTCCTCGAGCTGGTTGTTGTTCAGCAGGGCCTGCGCCAGCGCGCGCTTGGCATCGAGGTTGTCCGGGTCGAGATCGACGGCCTGCTGGTAGGCCTTCACCGCATCCTTGGTGTCCTTCACCTGGTCGTAGCCGGCGCCCAGGGCAAAGTCGAGCTTTGCGCTGCGGTCCTCTTCGGGCACGGCCTGCAGCGTGGACAGGGCATGCTTCATGTCGCCGCTCTCCCCGTAGAGGCGGGCCAGGTTGAGCGCGACGTCCTCGGAGTCGGGATCGATCTTCTGCGCGGCCTCAAACTCCTGCTGCGCAGCCTGCGACTCGTGGTTCACCGTGTAGAGCTGGCCGAGAACCAGATGGCTCTGAATATCTGTGGGGTCGAGCGCGTTGATCTGCTTGTACTCACCGATAGCGAGGTCGAGCACCTGCTGTGAGGCGCCGTTCTGCATGTCGCCGAGCGAATGCAGGTAAATGCGGCCGAGCAGCTTGTGTGCGGCCACATTTTTGGGGTCCCGCTTGATCGTGTCCTGCGCCGCGCTGATGGCTTCGCGAACCCGCCCAGTGCGGAAGTAGAGCTCGGCCAGCCCATTGTTGAGGAAGGGCGACTCGGGGTCTGCGTTCAGGGCCTGCTTGTACTCTTCGACCGCGCGCGTGGCGTAGTCCTGGCGGCCGGTGTTCACGGCCAGATCTTCGTAGGTATGGGCCAGCCCGAGGTGGTAGTAAGCCTGACCGCGGGGGGTCTCCTGCGCCGAGACCGGGGCGGACGAATCGTTTTTGCCCGGATGGCTCTTGTCTACCGACTTGTCGGCACTGGCCGGCGTCGCGGTGCTGGCGGTCTGGGCGAGCAGCGGGGCTCCAGAGAGCAGCAGGGTGGCCACAGCCAGCACGGAAACGCGCGCGGACCGGGAAAGGGCGGAGCAGGGCGGGGAAGTCCTACGGGTACGGCACTTCATGCGGGGTGGTTACCGGATGGCAGGGTCCAGAGGGCCGACACTGGGCCGTGGAGGACGCACGCTCGCCCGATCTCTCCTTCTAGCAGATAGACGATTCTAATACCGCATGGGATGCGAGGGGGAAGCGGGAATCGGGCCTGCCTACCCCTTTGGTGTGTCTCCCACGGTAACCGGCGGATCATTCTCAACAAGTTGGCCCACTCATCCAGCCACTTCATCGGGTCGACGCGGCCGGGCGATCAATGACGGAAGTGCCGCATCCCGGTGAACACCATGGCAATGCCCAGACGATCCGCGGCGGCGGTGACCTCGTCGTCGCGCACCGACCCTCCGGGCTGGATTACCGCCGTGGCCCCGGCCTGGACCACTGTCTCGAGCCCATCGGGGAAGGGAAAGAATGCGTCCGAGCCAGCCACACAGCCGGCCATGGGCAGTACAGCCTTCATCGCTCCGAAGCGCGCCGCATCGACCCGGCTCATCTGGCCTGCGCCCACCCCGATGGTCTGGCGGTCGCGCGCGTACACAATCGCGTTCGATTTGACGTGTTTGGTGACTGTCCAGGCAAAGAGCAGGTCTTCGAGCTCCTCTGGTGTGGGCTGCCGCCTGGTGACGGTCCGCAGATCCGTTGCCGTGATGTGGCCGGTGTCGGCGTCCTGCAGCAGCGCGCCACCTGAGACCTGCTTCAGGACCCGGGTCGGTTTCGCTGGGCGGACCACGACCAGGCGCAGGTTCTTCTTGGCGGCAAAGCGGGACAGCGCGCCGGGTGTGAAGCCGGGGGCCGCGATGGCCTCGACAAAGAGCTTCGCGATCTCCTCTGCAGCGGCTTCGTCGATCTCCCGATTGACGCCAATCACCCCGCCGAAGGCCGAGACCGGGTCCGAGGCGAGCGCGCGCTGGTAGGCCTCAAGCACGGTGCCGCCCGTGGCCGCGCCACAGGGGTTGGTGTGCTTGATGATGGCGACGGCGGTCTCTTCGAACTCCTCAGCCAGTGCCCAGCAGGCGTCGAGATCGACGATGTTGTTGTAGCTCAGCTCCTTGCCCTGGAGCTGCTTTGCGCCTGCCACGCCGGTGCCGCTGCCGTCGGTGTAGAGGGCAGCTGCCTGGTGCGGGTTCTCGCCGTAACGCAGGCTGGTCGCAAGCGGGTAGCTGAGCCGCAGCGGGTCGGGAAATGGCGCCGTTCCTGCGCTCTGGGCGGGCACTGCGGGCTGTGCAGGGTGTGCAAGTTGCGCGAGCGTGGCCGCAATCGCGCTGTCGTAAGACGCAGTCAGTGCAAAGGCCTGCCGTGCGAGCCGCCAGCGCGTCTCGCGGCCCAGAGCGCCGCCATTCGCTTCGAGCTCCTGGATCAGCGCGGGGTAGTCGGTGACGGCGGTCACGATGGCCACGTCGTCGAAGTTCTTCGCCGCGGACCGCACCATGGACGGGCCGCCGATATCGATGTTCTCGATGATCTCGTGGAAGGCGACGCCGGGCCGTGATGCGGTCTGCTCGAAGGCGTAGAGGTTCACGACAACCATGTCGATCGGCTCGATGCCATGCTCGGCCACCGCCGCCTGGTGCGTGGCATTATCGCGGATGTGCAGGATGCCGCCATGCACCTTGGGGTGCAACGTCTTGACGCGGCCGTCGAGCATCTCGGGAAAGCCGGTCAGCTCGGAGATGTCCTTAACGGCGAGTCCCGCGTCGCGCAGGGAGCGGGCGGTGCCGCCGGTCGAAACCAGCTCCACACCATGGGCGGCGAGCGCACGCGCGAAGTCCACGAGGCCGGTCTTGTCGGTGACACTGAGCAGCGCACGGCGGATCGGTCTGCGCCCGTCGCCGGTTGCTTGTGAGCGCGTCTGCGCGGCATCTGGCACTTGCACGGTGGCGAATCTCCTTCTCGCGAACTGGAACTGCTGCGGGGCGAGCAACCGCTTCTCTAGTGTGCATGACGGGTGCGGCACGGTTCCACCCCGGCGGCCAGAATGCAGGGCGATCGAAAGAGCCGGGGACCGGCACTGCACGCCGCCCGCGCACCTGATAGCTTCAAGCCATGGAGTCACGCGCCGAGTCGCGGTCCCAACCAGAGATTCTGCCGCCCGGTCCGCTGCCGGATGCATACGCGGACCAACACCCGGGGTACGCGCCCGGGTCATCCCCCTATCCGGGTCCGGTGGCTCCGCGGCCGCGCAGACCCGCGTGGCAGATCGCTCCGGCGACTTTCGTCCTGCTCGGCATCAACATCGCCGTCTTTGTGCTGATGGTGTTCAGCGGGGTCTCTCCCACGTCGCCGACAGTGCTGCAACTGCTGCACTGGGGCGGTAACGCCGGGCTGGTGCAGGTGGCTCCCGGTTCGCCGGTGATCGGTGTTCTGGCCGGCGAGTGGTGGCGTCTGGTGACGGCGACCTTCGTCCATGCGGGCATTCTTCACCTGGCGCTCAACATGTGGTGCCTCTACAACCTGGGCATCCTGGGGGAATCGCTGCTGGGCAGCGCCGGCGTGGTGGCCACGTATCTTGTCACCGGCGTTGTCGGCAACCTGCTCAGTATCGCGGTCAACCCGGGCGCGGTGGGGGTGGGCGCCTCAGGCGCGGTGTTCGGGATTGCCGGTGTGCTGATCCCGCTACTCAGCTCCAAGCTACTGCCGTTCGATCCCCGCGAAGTGAAGCGGCTGCGGCGCAGCGTCTACTACTTCGCGTTTCTCAACTTCGCGCTGGGGTTCGGCAGCGATATGTTCAGCGGGCCGGTCCAGATCGACAACATGGCTCACCTGGGCGGCTTCCTGTCCGGAGTGCTGCTGGGCTTTCCTCTGGTGCCAAAGCTTGGCTCGGACCGTGGCCGGTGGATCCGGCAGCAGTGGATCGCCTTTGGCGGCGCACTGCTGGTGATTGTATTGGCTGCGCGATTCCTGAGCAGCTTCTTCCGCAGTTAGCAGCGGACGCAATGAACCGGCGGACGCACGTAAGTGGCGAAATAGACGCGCCAACGCCAAGCGATCGCCCCGTGTGGCAGGGACAGTCGCTTCGGCGTTGTGTGATCCTGAGCTGGTCCGGTTTTAGCGAACTGCGGTGGCGGCGAACTTCTTGACCATTGCCAGCAGCAGCTTGCGATCGCTGTCGTTCAGATTGGTCGAGTAGCGACGAATCTGGGTGAGGAAGCGGAGCTCCTCGTCCGTCAGCTTCTGGGTGTTCATCTCGCGTCCGAGCGAGTCCTCAGCGAAGAACTGGGCGAGCGGCAGATCGAGCGCCTGGGCGATCTTGGCCAGCGTGTCGAGCGAGGGGACCGTGTGGCCGTTCTCGACGCGCGACAGGTAGCACCGCAGGAGCCCCGTACGCTTCTCGATATCACCCTGCGATAAACCCTTTTGCAGCCGATAACCCCGGATCGTGATTCCAATTTTCATCGCTTGCCTGGCTTTCGTAAGTCCACGCCGGGACCGGGACTGCAGTGGCGAGGGACTCCTGTCTGTTTAGTTGGCTGCATAGTTAACATGCACGGAACATCAAGAGCAAGAGTAATTTGCGGCGTGTCTCCCTGCGAGGAACAGCTCTGCAACTTTCCGGGAATAGGACTTCCCTGCACGTGTCAGACGAGGTAACGGGTTAACCGATCCCGCACGTGTCTGAAGCCTATTCTCTCGTGCCAACGTTAATTTTCGTCGAATGAACGCGCTACGGCCGGCCGCCGAGCTGCTGAGCGAAGAAATGCAGGACCCGGGCGTGGGCATCCGCGGCGTCTTCGGGCTTGTAGCCGGCTTTGTTGTTCGGGTTCTCGAAGGCGTGTCCGGCGTCGGGGTAGATCTTGATGTCCACCGGGGTGCCCTGCTGCTTCAGGTTGGCAGCAAACGCCTCGACACTGGCCGGGGCAATGCCCTTGTCGAGCCCGCCGTAGTTGCCGAGGACTGGAGCCTTGATCTGCTTCAGGGAAGCCGGGTCGGTCGGTGGCGGACCGTAGTTGGCGACCACAGCCTTCAGCCGAGGATCGCTCACGGCGAAATTGAGCGCGTAGCCCCCACCCATGCACCAGCCGATGGTGCCGACACGCGAGCCGTTCACATGCTTGTCCGCGTGGAGGAAGTCGTCGGCCGCCTTCAGGTCGCGAACGCCGCGGTCCTGCGGCAGCCCGCGGCTGAGCTGGTGGGCGGTGTCCGGGTCATCGGCGACCTGGCCACGGTAGAGGTCGACCGCGAGCGCGACGTAGCCGTGCGCCGCCAGGTCGGCAGCCTGCTGCTTGACCCAGTCGTTGAGTCCCCACCACTCGTGAATCACGATCACTGCCGGGTGGCGCTCGATCGCCTGGCCGCTCTCCTGCGGCAAGTAGAGCAGGCCCTTCACTGTCTCCGATCCGCTGGGATAGCTGACCTCGACGGGGCTGATGGCGTCGGCAGCGAACGCGGGGAACGGCAGCAGGGCAGCGGTGACCAGCAATGCAGCGCGAACAGCAGAGAGTGACAGCATGGGCGACCTCGTTCGGAAGAAGAGACCTGCGCCGGTCCAGGCATACCCAGTCCGGAGCAGCCGCAAGAGTATGGCTGCCGGGTGTGCCGCGACGCAAGCCGAGGAGTGGATCGATCAAAAGCCAGCGCGGAATCGGCTTTGTGTTGCGCAAAAAGATCCACTCTCTGTCACGGAGCCATCTCATCCGCGAGGTCGGCCATCGCAACCAGAGTGCATATGCCAGGGCCGAAGGTCGTCAGAGATGTCGCGAAGCGGTGGTTCTCCCGGCAAGGCTGGAAACGGATCAAGCAGCTCTCCGTAACGGTCTACAACGAGTTGATGCGGACACGCGCCTTCAACATGGCCGCGGCCATGTCGTACTACTTCATCCTCTCGCTGGTGCCGCTGCTGATTTTTCTCTCCGCGATGCTCGGCTACCTGCCGATCCCTCACCTGTTCGACCAGCTGATGGGCATTCTGGCCGTGCTGATGCCGGCGGACGCGATGCAGATGGTGCAGAAGGTAGTCAGTGGCGTGCTGCAGCCGCACCGAGGGGGCATTCTCTCGATTGGCCTCTTGAGCTACCTGTGGACGGCGTCAGGCGGCTTCTCAGCGTCGATTGATTCGCTCAATGTGGCTTATGACGTGAAGAAGACACGAAGCTGGTGGCGCGACCGGCTGCAGGCCTTGGTGTTGACTGTCACGACGGGATTGCTGGGACTGGTGAGCCTGCTGCTGCTGCTGCTGGGGCCGCGGTTCGGCCACTTTGTCACAGAGCTCTTCCCGGTGCCGGGCGCGTTTGCGATGGTCTGGCCGGTGGTGCGGCTTGCGACCATCTTCGTCTTCACCGTGGTGGCGATCGAGGTCCAGTACTATCTGGCGCCGAACCGCAAGCAGCGCTTCCGCGACACCTTCATCGGCGCAGTGGTCGCGGTGCTAGGCATCTTCATCAGTTCGCTGGCGCTCGGCTTCTACTTCAGCCATTTCGCGAACTATGACAAGACCTACGGCTCCATGGGAGCCGTGGTCATCCTGATGTTCTGGTTCTACATCGTCGCGGCGCTGGTGCTGGTGGGAGCAGAGCTGAATGCGGAGCTGCTGAAGCAGATTGAGGGACGCCGCACCAGTCCGGCCACTGCAGCAGAGCCCGCGGCCATGCCGGCACCCGGGCGGCGCGGCGCTCCGGCCGCCTAGGCCATGTGCATGCCGCCGTTGACGTCCAGTGTGTGGCCGGTGATGTAAGCAGCCTTGTCCGAGGCAAGAAACGTGACGGCGTGGGCGATCTCTTCATCTGTGCCGGGACGGCCGAGCGGAATGATACCCATCATGGCGGCCTTCTGCTTTTCATCGAGGACGGCGGTCATGGCAGTCTCGATCATGCCGGGCGCGACCACATTGGCGGTCACGTTGCGTGAGGCCATCTCGCGCGCAACCGACTTGGTGAAGCCGACCAGGCCGGCCTTCGAGGCAGCGTAGTTCGCCTGGCCCGCCTGGCCGGTCTGGCCCACGACACTGGCGATGCTGATGATGCGGCCCCAGCGCGCCTTCATCATCGAGCTGAGCACGGCCTGCGTCATCAGGAAGGTGCCGGTCAGGTTGGTGGCGAGAACGTCGTCCCAGTCCGCGCGCTTCATGCGCAGGAGCAGCATGTCGCGCGTAATGCCGGCGTTGTTGACCAGGATGTCGATGCGGCCGTGCTTCGCGATGACGGCCTTGGCCGTGTCCTTGATGGAGGCTTCGCTGCTCAGGTCGAGGACGAACGGGTCGGCCTGTCCGCCGGCGGCGACGATCTCTGTTGCGACGGCGCGAAGCTTGTCTTCATTGCGCGCAGCGAGCGCGACGGTGGCGCCCTGGGCGGCGAGGGTGAGGGCGCAGGCACGGCCAATGCCCTGCGAGGCTCCGGTGACGAGGGCGATCTTGCCCGCGAGTTCGGTGTGGCGATCTGTCATGGGGGCAGTATCGCCGATGGGTGGCCGGCGAGGAAGCGGTCGGGGAAGGCGGCTTGGCACAAGCACGATGCTTCCGTGCTGAATCGTCATGCCCGTGCAGCGAAGGCGAGACCTGCTGCTTCGCAAGCTATGAACTCCTAGCTCCCCTAGAGCGGCTCGGCGGCGGGGACTGGGGTCGCAGCGAGGCCGGGCTTCCAGCCTTTGGCCAGTTCGAGCGACCAGACGTATACGACGAGCTCGCGGGCGTAGTAGAGCAGGGGCTTGGTGTCTGGCAGGGTGAGGCCGTGGGCGCGAGGCAGGTCGTTCTGGTCGAACTCGGCTTCAGCAGCTTCGAGCGGCCAGGGCAGGTGGTGGATCTCTCCCTGGAGGAGGCGGCCGCGCCGGTCGGAGGTGTAGAGCCGGTAACGCTCGGTGAGGAAGTGCTCAATGGTACCGGGCGTGCTCTGCGCGAGTCGTGCGGTCGGTCCGAGGCTGCGGTAGCGTGCGCGGAAACGCACCGGGTCCCGCGTGAGCCGACGGTCGCTGCGGTAGGCGAAGTGCCGGTCCGGCAGCGCCTGGATCGCCATGTGCGCCCAGTAGTAGGGCAGGTGAAAGACCAGCCGGGCCACCGATACTGCCAGCGGATTTGCCGCGTCGAGCGAGAAGAAGTAGACCCCGGAGAGGTTGGTGTTCTCCTCGCGCACGTAGGTGCGGAGATTGAGCTCGGGGAACTTGTCCGTGCCCGGCACCTGCGGGAGAGCGCTGAAGCGCACGCGATCCATCCAGAAGGGCACGACGCCAATCCAGGCTGATCCGTCGAACGTGTCGGGAACAAGTCCGGAGGGCAAGAGCGGTGCGACCGATGCAGCCGTGATGGGCCAGTGCGCGAACAGGAGATCGTTCCAGCGCTGGGTCATGGCCCAGTGTCGGCGGGGCAGCGGAGTAGGCCGGTGTCCGGTCGTGTTGAGAATGTCCTGCACGGGCGCTTGGGACGGGCTCCGGGGACAAGAGTAGCGAAGCGGCCGCGGACTGGCAATTTGCCTGTTGCAACGCGGAGGCCGGGAGGGCTTGGAGTGTTGCAATTTGGGACGGATTCTGCACAGGCCGGCGCAGCAGGCGGGCCGTATGCTGAGGGCACAATGCCTGATATGGACGTGGCTCCCCTGCCGCCCGCGACGGCGCCCGATGGCGGCGAGCGCCCGCGCAACCAGACCGATGTGTACGCGGTGCACGGCGCAGACCCCGAGGTGCTGGCCTACGCGATGGCGAAGTACTCGCGGTCGGCGCTGTCGATGAAGGAGTCGCTGCGCGAGATCTCTTCGCAGCGCGCCGAGCAGTTCCTGAACACGTTCTACTTCCAGTACGGGCACCGCTCGATCGCCGACCTGGCACATGTCGCCTTCGCGGTGGAACGGCTCAGCCTCCTGGCAGCCATCATCCTGGTCGACGAGCAGCGCTGGGATGGGCAGGAGCGCTCGACGCGCTACCAGGACTTCCGCCGCAGCGGCTGGTACCTGCCCGACTTCGGTCGTGCGAATGACGCGCAGTTCACCTACGAATTAACGATTGAGCGATTGTTTGCCGACTACTTCAGCGTGAGCGAGGGTGTGCTGCGCTCGCTGATGAGCCGGGTCGAGCGGCCGGCCGAGATGAAGCCCGAGGCATTTGAGCGGACGTTGCGGGCGCGCGCCTTCGACGTGGCGCGCTACCTGCTGCCGCTGGCCACGAATACGTCACTGGGACAGATTGTGAATGCCCGCACGCTCGAGACCCAGGTGAGCCGGCTGCTGACCGACGAGCACGCCGAAGTGCGCGAGCTGGGGGAGCGGCTGCGTGCGGCGGCTGCAGGACCGGCGTGGGATGTGCATGGGCATGAGAAACGCGCCCTGTCTGCCGCGCTGGACGCGGAGACGCGGGAGCGCGCGGCGTCGCTGCTGGAGCGGGACGTGAAGGTGGCGCCCACGCTGGTGAAGTATGCAGCGCCGAACGCCTACCACCAGCAGACGCGTCGCGAGCTGGTGCAGGCGGCCGAGGAGTTAATGGCCGGTGCTGCCATCGCGGACGCGCCCGTCGTCGACCTGGTCGAGCGCGGGCCGTCGCTCGAGGTAGAGATCGCCGCGACCTTGCTTTATGGCGTATGCCACTACTCGTTCCGGCAGGTGCGGGAGCGCGTTGCGGCGCTTAACGCGAGCCGTGTGGATGAGCTGATCGAGCTCGGGTTGCGGCATCGTGGGCGGCACGATGAGCTGCTGCGCGAGTTTGCCGCGGGAGGACCGCTGCGTTTTGACATCCTGATGGACATCGGTGGGTTCCGTGACATGCATCGCCATCGCCGCTGCCAGCAGACGGTGCAGCGCTTTACCGCTGCGCATGGTTGGGATGTGCCGGAGGGCCTGGCCGAGGCGGGGCTCGAGGGCACCTACGAGCGCGCGATGACGACGGCACACCAGGCGTTTGCAGCGGTGGCGGCGAGCGGCGCTCCGGAGGCGGAGGCGACCGCGCGCTACCTGCTGCCACTGGGCACGCGCTGCCGGGCGCTGTTCCAGATGGACTTCGCCGAGGCGCTGTACATCAGCGAGCTGCGTTCTGCGCCGCAGGGGCATTTTTCGTACCGCCGGGTCGCGTGGGAGATGCAGCAGGCGATCGAGCGGCAGCATCCCGGGCTGGCGCGGCACATCCGGGTGACGGATGTTCGAGAGCCGGTGGATCTGCTCAAAAGGTGAGGCAGGTCTGCCCGGTTCGGGTTATGACCTTCGACACTTGTTCGCCCCCTGATTCGCACGTAGACTCGGGAGTGAGTCAAGAAATAAACAAGTTGCAGAAGCCGGCCAGACCGGCGGGATGGAGAGGTTTCGGGCATGGCAGATGACCGCGCACGCGCTGTAGAACTGGCGCTTTCACAGATAGAGAAGCAGTTCGGCAAGGGTTCGATCATGCGCCTCGGCAGCAAAGAGGCGATCGTGCCGATCTCGACCATCAGCACCGGTTCCATCTCGTTTGACGCGGCACTCGGCGTGGGCGGCGTGCCCCGTGGGCGCGTGGTCGAGGTCTTCGGGCCGGAGTCGTCGGGCAAGACCACCATTACTTTGCAGATCATTGCCGAGGCGCAGAAGGCCGGCGGCATGGCTGCGTTCGTAGACGCGGAGCACGCACTCGACCCGATCTACGCAAAGAAGCTTGGCGTCGACACGGACAATCTGCTGGTGTCGCAGCCGGATTACGGCGAGCAGGCGCTTGAGATCACAGAAGCGCTGGTGCGCTCGGGGGCGATCGATGTGCTGGTCGTCGACTCGGTAGCAGCTCTCGTTCCCAAGGCGGAACTCGATGGCGAGATGGGCGATTCGCACGTCGGCCTGCAAGCGCGCCTGATGTCGCAGGCGCTGCGCAAGCTGACCGGCACGGTGTCGAAGTCGCGCACCTGCCTGATCTTCATCAACCAGATTCGCGAAAAGATCGGCGTGATGTTTGGCAATCCCGAGACGACGACTGGTGGCCGCGCGCTGAAGTTCTACTCCTCAGTCCGCGTCGACATTCGTCGCATTGCAGCGGTGAAGGACGGCGACGTGGTGGTTGGCTCGCGCACGAGGGTCAAAGTGGTGAAGAACAAGGTAGCGGCGCCGTTCCGCGAGGCCGAGTTCGACATTCTTTATGGCGAAGGCATCTCGCGCGAAGGCGACGTGCTCGACCTGGCGGTGGCCAACAACATCGTGGAGAAATCGGGTGCATGGTTCAGCTACTCCGGGGAGCGCATCGGCCAGGGCCGCGAGAATGTCCGCCAGTACCTGAAGGACAATCGCGACACGTTTGACCGCATGCACCAGCAGCTCCGGCAGAAGCTTGGCATTTCCGGCGTCAAGGAAGCAGAGGTTCCGTCTGTTCCGGTCAATGGTCCCGCAATGGCGGAAGCAGCAGTGCGTCCGGCTGCGCGGCGTCCCCAGGCTTAAGTTCACTGAACGCGCTGAGGGCGGCTCTCACAGCCGCCCTCTTTTTTCTTTGCAGCATGCTCACCGGAGTTCCGATGAGCGCGCGCGCTGCGACTCTGTGGACGCCGGACTGCGGCCGCGCTTACACTCCAGCCTGACCTGATGAACACCGTCAAAGCCATCTACCCCGGCAGCTTCGACCCGATGACGAACGGGCATCTCGACCTGATCGCGCGCGGGGCGAAGATCTTCGATCACCTGGTGGTGGGGGTGCTGCAGAATTCACAGAAACGCCCGTTGTTCACCGCGGCCGAGCGCTGCGAGATGCTGAAGGCGTCCGTCGGGCACCTGCCGAACGTGTCGGTGGCCAGCTTTGACGGCCTGCTCGTCGACTTTGTCCATGCGCAGAAGGCGCAGGCGCTACTACGCGGGATACGTGCCATCAGCGATTACGAATACGAGTTGCAGATGGCGATGATGAATCGACGGCTCGCGCCCGACCTCGAGACGGTGTTCATGATGCCGGCCGAGCGATTCTCCTACGTCAGCTCGCGGCTGGTGAAGGAGATCTTTCACCTGGGCGGCTCGATCGAGGGCTTGGTCCCGGAGCTGGTGCTGGAACGGTTGCGTGCGCGGGAAGCCGAAATCTCGTGAACGCTCGTTGAACCTGAGACGCCGCAGACAGCCGTCACCGAGGCGATAGCACCAGAGTTTCTGCGCTACCCCGGCGGCTCGTGTGTATGCTGTCCCCGACTGGATGAGGAGGAAGCAATGCAGAGCCGGATTCAAGGCACGACGATGCCGGTGCTCGAGTTCCTGCTGGATCACAATGATGTCGTCATCTCGGAGGCGGGCGAGCTCTCGTGGATGTCGGCATCGATCCAGATGACGACTCACACGCAGATGGGCGGCGGGGGCGGCATCTTCGGCGCGCTGAAGCGTGTGGCGGGTGGCGGCACGCTGTTCATGACAGAGTACCGCGCTGTCGGCGCGCCGGGGGAGGTGGCGTTTGCGACCAAGGTGCCCGGGCATATCGTGCCTGTAGAGGTGTCGAATGGACGGGAGTACTTCATTCACCGCCACGGCTTCCTGTGCGCCACGGTTGGCGTGCAGCTCGGGGTCGGATTCCAGCAGTCGCTGGGCGCAGGCATCTTCGGCGGTGACGGGTTCTTGCTGCAGCGGGTGAGCGGCACCGGCATGGCGTGGCTCGAACTCTCAGGCGAGCTGATCATCAAGGACCTGCAGCCCGGGGAACTGCTGCGCGTGCACCCGGGCCACGTTGGCGCGTTCGACACGAATGTGAACTTTCAGATCACGCGCGTTCCGGGGATCAAGAACATGATCTTCGGCGGCGACGGCATTTTTCTGGCGGCGCTTACCGGCCCGGGTCGGGTCTGGCTGCAATCGCTGCCGATCGCGAAGCTCGCACACAAGCTGCAGGAGTACATGCCGACGGAGCGGCGCGCGGAGACGACGCAGGCTGGTGTGGTCGGCGGACTGGTCGGCTCGATCCTGGACGGCATGCGCTAGGACTTCTCTCACCCGGTCTCCTGCCTATACTTGTAGGCAGGAGACAACGACATGCTGGCTACTCTGGAAGATATTCCGCTGCGGCGGATCGACGGCACACAGGCCACTCTTGCCGACTACCGCAACCAAGTCCTGCTGATCGTGAATGTGGCGTCAAAGTGCGGCTTCACGCCGCAGTACGAGGGTCTCGAGACGCTGCAGGAGCGCTACAGCGCACGTGGTTTCACCGTGCTCGGCTTTCCCGCCAATGACTTCGCTGAGCAGGAGCCGGGGACGAACGCGGAGATCGCGCAGTTCTGCACGACCAACTTCGGCGTGAAGTTCCCGATGTTCGAGAAGGTGACGGTGGTGGGGCCGCAGAAGCATCCGCTCTACGCTGCACTGACCGAAGCGCTCCCAAAGCGCGAGAACGATACGCGCGAACTACGGCAGCACCTAATCGAGTTCGGCGTGACGCCTACGTCGGAGCCCGAGGTGCTGTGGAACTTCGAGAAGTTCCTGGTGGACCGTGCAGGCGTGCCGGTTGCGCGCTTCGGTTCCGACATCGAGCCGACCAATCCAAAGTTGATCGAGCGCATCGAGTCGCTGCTCTCGAAGTAAGCGCGGGAACAACCGCGGCGCACCTCGTGTCTATAGCAGTGCTCAACACGAAAGGCACTGTTGGGCGCGAGGTGCGCGATGTTCGAAGATGCGCTGGTTGAATCAAGCGGCAGGATTCGCACGCGTGGCGGCTGGTTCTCCGGCGTCGCCGCGCTGATCAACGGTTCGGCTGTCGGCGTGCTCCTGCTGCTGCCGTTGCTGCATCCGGCGTCGCTGCCAAAGCAAAGTTTGAGCATGTTGCTGATGGCGCCACGGCCGCCGGCTGCGCACGTGCAGCCCGCACCCCGCGCAGTCGCCTCAGTTCACGCGACAACGGCTGCCAATCCGTTTGCAGCCCCCACTCTTATTCCCACGTCCGTCGCGCCCGAGGCACCAGCGCCTCCTGCTGATCCCGGAATTGCGCCATTAAGCGATGGCGCGGCAGCGCGCCCGTTTGATGGGCTAGCGGACTCTATAGGAACGGCGGCGCCACCCATCGTGCATGTGGCGCAGCCGCAGCGGCTCGCGATCTCGTCAGGCGTGATGGCAGGAAACAAGGTGAGCGGGACGGAGCCACAGTATCCAGCAATCGCGCGTGCTGCACGCGTCGGTGGAATCGTCACTCTGGCGGCGACGATTGCGAAGAGCGGCGCGATCGAGAACTTGCACGTCGTCGGCGGGCCGCCGCTGCTGACGGCCGCGGCAATTGATGCGGTGCGCACCTGGCGGTATCGCCCTTACTTGTTGAACGGGCAGCCGGTGGAAGTGGAGACAACGGTGCGCGTCGTCTTCCATCTCGGGGAATGAGTGCTGTCCGGGAGCGAGGTTCAGCGGCTGCTGAGGGCGAAGGTGCGTCCGGCTTCGAGCAGGCGCTGCACCGAGTCGCGCGAGACGGACTCGCAGTAGATGCGCATCAGCGGCTCTGTTCCGGAGGCACGCAGCAAGAGCCAGGTCTCGGCGGCGTTGGGCTTGCGGGCTGCTTCCGGGTTGTCGAGGTAGAACTTGATGCCGTCAAGCATCTCGACGCGCAGCACGCGCATGCCAGCGAAGTCGGTGGCTCCGTCCTTGACGATGCGGGCGCGCGCGATGGCAGCGTTCTTCACCTCATCCGGGATGTGCAGGTCGATGCGGCCGTAGTGGTGCTCGCCGAAGTCGCGCTGCAGGTCGGCGACAAGCTGGCCGAGCGTCTTCTTCTCGTCCGCCATCACGTTTGCCAGCAGCAGGCAGTTGAGCAGGCCATCGCGCTCCGGCAGGTGGCGCTTGATGCCGATGCCGCCCGACTCTTCGCCGCCGATCAGGATGTCGTGCTCGAGCATCAGATCGCAGACGTACTTGAAGCCAATGCCGTGCTCGTAGAGCTTCTGGTGATGTTTCGCCGCGATGCGGTCGAGCATCTTCGTGGTGTTGAACGCGCGGGTGACGCCGCCGGTCCAGCCTTTACGCTCAAGCAGCCAGCGGAGAAGGATGGAGAAGATCTTATGCGGATCGACAAAGTTTCCGTGCTCGTCGACCGCACCGAGTCGGTCTGCGTCGCCATCGGTGACGAGGCCGGCATCGCAGTGCTCGGCCACGACGGTCTCCTGCAGCGCGCGCACATGCGGCTCGATAGGCTCGGGGTTGATGCCGGGGAAGAGCGGGTTGTGCTGCGAGCGGATCTCAATGCAATCGACCCCGAGCGGCCGCAGCAAGCCGGCGAGCACGCCTGCGCCTGCGCCATACATCGCATCGATGACGAACCGTTGGCCGGCGCGGGCAATGGCATCGAGATCCGCGAAACGCGCAATCGCTGCGACGTATGGCTCGCAGAAGTCGACGGCTTCGATCGCGGCAGCTTTGTCTGCTGTCGGTAACGGCTGGCCGAGATAGCTTTCGATCTTCCCCATGATGCCGGGCGAGCCTGAGCCGCCATAGCTTGCCTTGTACTTCACGCCGTTCCATTGGAATGGGTTGTGGCTGGAGGTGATCATGACGCCGCCGGCTGCGCCGAGCGTGCGCACTGCATAGGACAAGGCGGGCGTCGGCGTGACACCCCGGGCCAGGCGCACGGGAATGCCTGCGGCCGCGGCGACGTCGGCGACGGTTCGGGCGAAGGCCGCGGAGCCGAAGCGCGTGTCATAGCCAATGCAGAGGCCACGGCTAGCATCCTCGTTCTGCAAAACGTAACTGGCGATGGCCGCAGCGGCGACGCGCACATTCGCAAAGGTGAAGTCTTCAGCGATGACGCCGCGCCATCCATCGGTGCCGAACTTGATCGGAGCAGAGGTGGTCATGATCGGAACATTTTATGATGCACGCCACGGCACTGCGGATGAGCGTGCATGTACCCAGGCTGTGGATGATATGCGGTTACACGAGTTCGGTCTTGCCCTGCGCGACCAGTTGCTTAACGACCTTGCCGACGTCCTGCGAGTGCTGACGCGAGGTGATTAGCAGCGCATCGCCCGTATCGACCACAACCAGATCGCTGACGCCAACGATGGCGACGAACTTGCCGGGGCTGTACACGTAGTTGCCGTGCGCGTCGATGGGCAGGGCACCGGAGGAATCGGTGATGTTGGCAGCGGCGGCGTTCGGTTGTTGAGCGAGCTGGTGTTCGTAGAGCGCGGCCCACGAGCCCAGGTCGTTCCAGCCGAAATCTGCTGGCAGACAGTAAAGGTTTGAGCGATGCTCGCCTTTGGCTGAGCGCGGCTCGAGCACTGCGTAATCGACCGAAATATTTTCGCAGCGGGGGTAGAGATCGGCGAAGACCTCGGCGAAACGCGGCGTGCCGTGGGCCGAGGCGATCTCCTCGAGCAGCGGTGATGTCTCGGGCAGATGCTCGCGCATGGCGTTGGCCAGGGTGCGTGCGCTCCACAGGAAGATGCCGCTGTTCCAGCAGTAATTGCCGGCGGCGAGAAACTCCTCTGCCTTCTCCTGATTGGGTTTTTCCGTAAAGCGGCGGACGCGGTTGATGCCTGGCTCGAGCTCGCTTGCGGTCTCGATGTATCCGTAGCCGGTTTCGGCGCGCGTCGGCGTCACACCGAGCACGACGATGTTGTCGCCGCTGGATGCAAGTGCGATGGCCTTGGCCAGTGTTTCGAGAAAGCGCGGCTCGTCGCCGATGACGTGATCCGCGGGGAAGACTCCGAGGACGGCGTTGGGAGCATGCCGCTCGAGCAGGAAGGCGGCGAGGCCGGCGGCGGGGGCGGTGTTGCGTGCGGCCGGCTCGCAGAGCACCTGGTCGGGCGGCACGCCGTCGAGCTGCACGCAGATTGCGGGCGAGAGCAGATCGTTGGTGATGACCCACGCATTATCGGCGTTCGTAATCGGCAGCAGGCGATCGAGCGTGCGCTGAATCATGGTGCGTTCGCCGTCGAGTGCGAGCACCTGCTTGGCGCGGGCCTTGCGGCTGCGCGGCCAGAACCGGGTGCCGCTGCCGCCGGCCAGGATGATAGGGCGAAAGTCGTGGGGGCTAGGCGTCATCCCGTTCATGGTATCGGAGAGCAGAAGCGCTACCCGCCGTCGCGGGTTGCCCCGGCAGACCGAAGTCACCACCCGACGCGCGCTTTGGCGCGAGCACGTACACATACAGAAGCAACGCGGCGCCGACCAGCAGCGGGATGCTGCCGATGGCGACGCCCACCTGCCGGGTGTCCTGATCGATGAAGCTGAAGAAAACCATGATGCCGATGCCGATCGCCACGGTGATCAGGCCGCCGAGCCGGATGGACTCTATGCGGCGCGCCACGCGCAGGCGATCATCCTCGCGCAGTAGCCCGATTGCGGCGTCGGCGCCCGCGCCTTGGCTTTCGGTCAGTCGCCGGACGGTCTCGTTGCGGTAGTAGGCATCGCGCTCGCGGCGGCGGGCGTTGAGGTAGGAGCCGACGGAGAGCCAGGAGAAGAACGAAAGCGCCGCGACCATCAGGAAGACGAAGACCATGATCTCCGGACGAAAGATATCCATACCAGACTCCTCGGGGGTGCCTCGCCCTTTGAACGGCGAAGACACGATGTTCATTCGCCGGGTAAGACAGGCTCAGATCTTTGGCGGTTGCGTTTTCTTCCGCAGGCTCCCGGTTCCGAAGAAAACGCAACCGCGAGAGAGGAACCGCGGTCTCACTGCTGCGTAAAGAGAGTGCATGAATGACCGCGCAAAGCCCGCGAACGAGGATGATGAGGATGTCGCGCGCGTGCTGGGCGGCGACGTGGACGCATTTGCGGGAATTGTGCGGCGCTGGCAGGGTCCGCTGGTGAACCTTGCTTTCCGGTTCTGTGGCGATGCGGGGCGCGCGGAGGAGATGGCGCAAGAGGCCTTTCTGCGCGCGTACCGGCGACTCGCGACCTATCGCGGCGACGCAGCGTTTTCGACGTGGCTGTTTGCGCTGGCGACCAATGTGTATCGGGACGAGGTACGACGGGTCCCCGCTCGCATGGTAGCGCTCGAGGATGCGGCGGAGCCGGCCGCGCCTGCTTCGCTGAGGGACGACCTCTGCGCGCGGGAGCAGGACCGCATCGTGCATAGTGCCGTGCTGACGCTGCCGGCCAAGTATCGCGATGCCGTGTTGCTGTACTACTTTCAGGAGATGGACCTGCCGGCTGCCGCGCGAACCTTGCGCGTGCCGGAGGGCACCCTCAAGGCGCATCTCTCTCGTGGACGGCAGTTGTTGCGAGCGAAGCTGGCACGCCTGCGGCCTGGTCAACCAGCAACGGTGGAGAGCGCAGAGCAAGGAGTGGTGGGATGAGCACCAACGATCACGCAGAACTGGACCGACAATTACAGCGGAGCCTGGGACCGGACACTCCCCAACTCACGCCCTCGCCCGCGTTGACGCATGCGGTGATGGCGCGTGTGCATGCGGAGGCCGAGGCTTCCGCCGGGCCGCGACCGCTCGCCTTCCCCTGGCGTCGTGCGCTGCCGGGGTTGGCTGCAGGCTGCGTGGTGTTGGCGCTGTGCATGGCAGCGGTGTTGAGGGGCGCTGCGGAGCACCTGCCCGCGACGCATGTGAGCGCGTTGTTGAGCCTCCCTTCGTACGTGACTGCGGCGTACAGCTCGATTGGAGACGCCTCGCGCCTGCGGCTCGGGTGGCTGGCGATCGCGTTGCTGATCGCGCTTGTGCCACTGTCGCTCACCGGCAGGCTCATTGAGGCGAAGCAGCGGGCTATCGAGCGCTGAGCCGATACAACGAAAAGCCCGCCACTACGGCGGGCTTTCTGCTCGGGTTGTTTGAACTAGAACTTCGCGGCGAACTGGCGCATGCGCTCCAAACCCTGCTCGACATCCTTGTGCGAGACGGCGTAGGAGAGCCGGATGTGCTCGTGCGTGCCGAAGGCCTCGCCAGGAACGACGACGACGCCGGCATCGTGCAGCAGGCGAGTCGCAAGCTCGGCAGGTGTCGCGATGCCCGACTTGCGGAGCAGGCCGGAGACGTTGGGGTAGGCGTAGAAGGCGCCCTCGGGCATGGTGCAGGTGACGCCGGGCAGGCTGCGCAGCCCGGCAACAATGGTGTCGCGCAGGCGAATGTAGTCCGCGCGCATCTCGGCGACGCACTCCTGCGAGCCGGTCAGCGCAGCGACGGCTGCCTTCTGCACCATGGCCGCAGTGGATGAGGTGGACTGCGATTGCAGTTTGCTCATCGCGGTGATGATGGGCTTGGGGCCAAGGGCAAATCCAGCGCGCCAGCCGGTCATGGCGTAGGTCTTCGACAGGGAGCCGAGCACGATGACGTGTGGCTTGGCGGATGCGATCGATGCCCCGGAGAACGGCTTGCCTTCGAACTGGAGGTAGACGTAGCACTCATCGAGCATGAGGTAGATGCCGCGACGATGCGCGAGTTCGACGATGCGCTCGAGGTCTTCGCGCGCGATAACGGAGCCGGCCGGGTTGGACGGCGAATTCAGGATGATCGCCTTGGTCCGTGGCGTGATCGCGCTCTCGATGGCTTCGGCGGTGATGCGGAAGTTCTCGCTCTCGGCGGTCTCGAGATAGATCACTTTGCCGCCGGCGAACTGGATGATGTCCTTGTAGGAGACCCAGTAGGGAACGGGGAGGATGACCTCGTCGCCGTGATCGATCAGCACTTCGATGGCGTTGAACAGCGCGAGCTTGCCGCCTGTCGTGAAGACAGCCTCGTCCGGCGAGTAGTTAGAGCCGAAGTCGCACGCGTGCCGCTCGACGATGGCCTTCCGCACTTCGGCGATGCCGGAGACGACGGTGTAGCGCGAGAAGTTCGCCTCGATGGCGGCCACGGCAGCGTCTTTGATGTGCCGCGGCGTCGCGAAGTGTGGCTCGCCGGCACCGAAGTCGACCAGGCTCGCGCCCTCGGCACGCAGCTTGGTCGCGGCGGCGGTGACGGCCATGGTGGCAGAGATCTCGATGCGGCCAATGCGCTCGGCAAAGGTGGGGGCGCTGGTCAGGCTGGCAGGGGCGGCGGTGGCGCTCATGGCTGCCAGTTTACAGGGCGTCAGTAGTTGAACGGGTACTCGCTGATCCAGTGAAAGCCGCGATTCTGCAATCGGAAGCTGCGGTCGTCCACTCGGGAGAGCCGGAGCGTCGCGGGCGCCCCGTCCAGTGTGCCCGTCAACACCATTTGTCCCTGCCCTGCACTACGCAACACCAGGCTCGCAGTCGACCCAGACTCCACATCGTGAAGTGCGTAGTGATCTCCATTTGCGCTTGTGACCTGATACCCGTGACCCGGAGTCGCAGGATCGGATGGCTCCATGACCCACCAGCCGGGAAAATCGATGGCAAGTTGACGCCAACGGTGCGGATCGTTTGCGGGAGCTTGGACCCCACTTCGCTCGAAGCTCGTGACATTCCAAAGCCCGGCGAAGGAGGGGCGGTTCTGAAGCATCCACGGATGACGCACCGCCTGCAGTGCGCTCGACAGGTTGGCATATAGCGTGAGTCCCAGAAACGCGGTCAGCAGTGTGCGGCCCGTCATGCGAATCCAGCGCCGTTCGTCTCGGGGAACGCGAACCACCGTCGGTATGGCGACACGGCCGCGAAGGAGGTAATTCGTCAGGCTATGCAGATCGGGGGCCGCCAGCACGAGCGCCATCAGCAGAAGATGGAACGAATAGAGCTTCACGTCCACGTCGTAGCAGAGATTCAGCGCGAGCACATTCCCCATCGCTGTCAACGCGAGCAGTGACCCCAGGACTCGTGTGCGCTCAAACAGCAGCAGCAATCCGGCGGAGAACTCGACGGTGCCGCAGAACAGCGTGTAGGCCGAAGATGCGTTCATAAAGGTCCACAGCATGCCCATAGGCGAGGCGCTGCCGAATGGTTCTCCAAGCTGACGGTAGGTGAGGGGGCCGAACTGTTGAGGAGAGATCTTGATCAGTCCGTACTCGATCATCGCCAAAGCCAGCGTGTACCGCACCAGCAGCAAGAACCACGTCACGACCGCAGGGTGAGCGGCGCGCTGCCGGCTCAAAAACGCCCAGATTGCGCTCCCGAGCGCGGCCAGTGTTAAAAGCAGGGTGACTTGAACCCAGTCAAGCGCCGTGTCGCCGCTTCCCGTCTGGTGCCGCGTCGCCGCGACGCCGCTCAGATGAAAGATGTGGGTACCGGCCCAGACGGTGACGTGAGCGAAGGGCCAGGTCAGCGCCTGTTGGACGAAATCGCCGAAAGGAATGGCAGAGAGATTGAGAGCCGAGGCGAAGCAGTAGAGGCCCAGGTAGATGATCGCGAAGCGGAAAGCGACGCGCTGCCACCAGGGGCATGCCGGCGAGGCGGGCAGAGCGCGCCTGGGCGCATCAGGCGCGGACTGGACATTGGCAGCCATGCGCCCACACGGTACCAGATGAGCTGGCCCGTGGTTACAAGTTTGTCCGTTGCCGAAGAATTGTCGCCACCCGCTCGAGGTCGGCTTCGGTGTCGACACCGATCGTAGAGAAGGGCGTCTCTTCGAGGTAGATGGGGATGCTGTGCGCAAGCAGGCGCAACTGCTCGAGGCGCTCGCTTTGCTCGAGCGGGTGGGGCGGCAGGCTGGCGAAGCGGTCGAGCGCCGCGCGGCGATATGCGTAGAGGCCGAGGTGCTTGCGGTAGACGATGCCTCCCGTTCTGTCGCGATCGAACGGGATGGTGGAGCGCGAGAAGTAGAGTGCGCGGCCATCCTCGGCCAGCACGACTTTCACCGCGTTGGGGTCGGCGATCTCGTCGGGAGTGCAGGCAGTCCAGAGCGTGGTCACCTGGGCGTCGATCCCGGGTCGCGCGAAGGGTGCAAGCAATGCATCGATGTGCGCGGGCTGGAGCAGTGGTTCATCGCCCTGGATGTTGAGGATGATGTCTGCGGGAATCTGCTGCGCCACCGCATGCACACGATCAGAGCCGCTCTGCAGCTCGGGCGAGGTGAGGACCGCGTCCCACCCGTGCTGGCGGGCGAGTTCCATTACCTCGTCGTTGTCCGTCGCCACCACGACGCGATCGAGCCGCGGTGCGGCGAGAGCTGCTTCGACGATCCACTGCAGCATCGGCTTGCCGGCGATGTCGCGCAGCACCTTGCGGGGGAGACGGGTAGAGGCGAGGCGTGCGGGGATGACGGCGAGGACGTGATCGGTGGGAGTCACGTGGATCAGGGTACAGGGGACGGAGGCGGTGGCTCCGTGTATGGCCACTCGAGTTGCGGCTCCATCGGGATGAGGACGACTTGCGGGGAGGCCGTCTGCGGCGCAGCATGTGGCTGCAACCAGTGCGCGAGCCGCCCGCGTGTCCAGCGATCGTAGGTAGCATCGGCTAGCAGAGCGATGGTGAGAGACAGCACCAGCAGCACCAGGGTCGGTGCGAGCCCCGCGACGGAGTGATGAGTCATCCTGGGCCAGAGCTGGGCGAAGTACTCGCGCACAGGAATGTGCAGGATGTACAACGCGTATGACATTGCACCAGCTTGCGAGTAGAGTGTCGCCGACCTGCCGTGGGGCTGAGCAGTCGCACTGGTCAGGATCAGGGCGGGGAAGACGACCAGCGTCACCAATAGGTCATAGCCGACGCTGCCATTCGCGCGCACGGGGACCGCAAGGAGCAGCAGGAGTGTAGTCGCTGCTACCCAGGGCGATAGCGCGAAGCGCAACGGCCTGCGTTGCCAGAAGCGATACAGCAGCATGCCCATTAGATACGGTGTCAACACACGCGGAACGGTCCAGAGGAAATCGCTGTGATGGGCACCGATGTTAAGTCCGTGGTATCGGACCGCCGCCACGGCCAGGAGTACTGCCGAGGCTGCAGCAGCGGCGGCAATGAAGAGATCGCTACGACGGCGGAGGAACAGGGCGTGCGCCACGTTAGCGAGCGCCTCCATTGACAGAGACCACGCCGGGACGTTCAGGGGAAAGGCGTTCGGGTTCAAGGGCGCCAGCGAAGAAGCTGGCGTGGGCAGCAGCAGCAACCCGAACACAGTTGCGAGCAGTAGAAAAGCGTTCGGCATTTGGTTGTTGCCGAATTCCTTCCGAATGACCAAACAGGACAGGCCGAGGGCAAGGCCAGCGATATAGAGCGGGTAGAGCCGGACAAAGCGAACCTTCAAAAATCCGAGCGTGGACCAGCCGTCGTCAAGGCGCTCCTGGTAAGCGGAGGCGAGCACGAATCCACTGAGCAGGAAGAAGAAGTCAACCGCCAGGTAGCCATGCGGGACAAGTTGGCGGTCGGAGATCACAGCCGCATGGAAGGCGACTACCGCCAGGGCAGCGACCCCACGCAAGCCATCAAGCAGGACGAACTTGCGCTTCATCCGAACCTCGGCGGCCAGGCAGTGCCTATGGAGCTGCTTCTTCAGGGAACTCGCCTGCGCAGATTCGCAAGGTAGTGGAGCGGCGGCCGGCCAGCCACACCACGGCTGTGTGATTGACGCTCCTGGAGGGCTTCCCTAAGATAAGGGCTGGCCGCGTGGCGCTCTGCCGCGCTTTCCGGCTGCCCGGCGGTGTAGCTCAGATGGTTAGAGCGACGGACTCATAACCCGTAGGTCAGTGGTTCGATTCCACTCACCGCCACCAGCATTTTCCCCGCGAATCCTGAACTTATGCTGCCGCGAGCGCTTCTGGCGTCGCCGTTCGCCGTGCGTAGAGATACCAGGCGAGCCAGGCGGGAGACTCCCAAAGCAGGATGGGAGAGGACATGCCCAGCTTGAGAGCGAACTGCACCATGACTGCACAGAAAAGCAGCAGCACCACTGCAACCGCCTTTTCAGAGCAGCGTGGAACAAGCAGGACGACGGCGGGCAGAACCAGAACGCTGTCGACACCTGTCCACGCGTAAGGCGCGACCATGAGCGACACGAGAAGCAGGAGCGGCGCTTCGTTCGGCCAGTTCCACTGGTCGCGGCGGCGGAGGAAGTACCAGATTGACCAGCAGCAGGCGAGCACGGCGGGAAGAAACTGCAGCCACAATGCGGTCGGTCGGATCGCAAAGCGGAGCGCGGCGGCGGGCGTGGGCAATAGCTGTTGCGCGATACCGTTCGTCCGCATGGCAGCAATGTAATGCTGCCAAACGGAAGGGTCGGCGGATAACGGTGCCAGAGCCTGCAGGGTGAACGACACGATGGCGCCAGCAAGGAAACGCCAGTCTCGCTCTTTGGCAATCCAGCAGAGGAGGACCGCCCCAAACGGCAGGAACAGGTGCGGTTTGATGGCACAGATGGCAAAGGCAGCGCCGGCCAGAAATGGGGCACGATTTAGGAGCAGGAGACACGCCGCAAGACCGGGCAAAGTGAGCAGCGTCGTCTGACCCACCTCAATGCAAGCAACCGCAGGGGTGGCGAAGTAGGCAATCCAGTTCCAACGACTGACCACTCGCCCAGAAAGACGCTGCCACAGCCGTACGCTGAACACCAGAACCGCAACGAGCAACAGTCTCCAGTAAAGGCCGGCAGCCCTGGGTGACAGCACGCCCAATGGAGCTATCATCCAGAGCGCGGAGGGAGGATTGCGTGTGAGCGGGGGGTACTTCCCCGAGTCGATGCCGAACTGCTTCTCCATCGACGCCAAACGGACGCCATCGTACGGGTTCTGGTGGTGAACGAGCAGGTTTGCTGAACTCCAGTACGCGATCCAGTCGCTGACTCCGCCGCCGCCAAGATTGAGCAGCCCGCCCAGCAGGGTGGGAACCAGCAGAACAGCGAAGAGTGGAAAGGCGACCGTAAGCAACAGCGCATGGCGGGTGACGGTCGCCGGTTTGGTCGTGGTGGACGCGGGTGTCATCGGAGCGTGTTCCCAGGGACAAAGGTCAGGCTGACCGACGCTGTGCGTTTGCGCAAGCAAAAAGGACGCCGGCCCCTTCCATCGTTATCCAAGCCCGGAGCTGATTGGGCCGGAACTGCTCGCCTGGGCCACCCGGGTACGTCTTATCCAGGGTAGGGCGCCCTGCCGCTCGAGTGGGCGGCCCTTCTCCCACGGAAGTGGAGCAGGCAAGCGGCGGCGCTGCGCTATCATTTCCCGTACAGGGTGGTCCATGTCCAAGCACTTCCAGCGGTCGATTTTCGGTATCTCCGTTCTCCTGCTTCTGCTCACGGTTTGGGGCGGTCTGCGCCCGGGCAGTGTGCGGGCCGACCAGAAGGAAGGCGCGTACCAGGAGATGGAGGTCTATACGGAGGTTCTGAACAAGATTCAGAACGATTACGTGGTCGACCCCAACATGAACAACGTGACCGTGGGCGCACTGCATGGACTGCTTGAGTCACTTGACGCCGACTCGAGCTATCTGACTCCGGCGGAGTACAAGCTCTACAAGCAGCACCTGAGCGAAGGGACGGCGCAGGTGGGCCTGAATGTCTCCAAGCGCTACGGCTACGCGACCATCGTCTCCATTGTCCCGGGCAGCCCGGCAGACAAGGAGCAGCTCCAGGATGGGGACATCATTGAGGCGATCGGTCCGCAGTCGACGCGTGAGTTGTCGCTGGCGATGATCCGGCTGCTGCTCGAAGGCCCAACCGGCAGCACGGTGAGCATCTCGGTTGTCCGGCCGCGCAAGGCCGAGCCCGAGAAGATCACGATGGCGCGCACCAGCATCAATGTGCCGTCCCTGAACGAGCAGCTGTATGAGAACGCCAGCATCCTCTACCTCAATCCGCACGAGTTGACCAAAGAGCGCGTGAACGAGATTGAGGGCAAGCTGAAGTCGCTGAACAAGGGCGACAACAAGGAGACACACAAGGTGCTGCTCGACCTGCGTGATGTTTCCGTTGGCGATGAAGCCCAGGGCATCCGGCTGGCGAACTTCTTCCTGCAGAGCGGCACCATCGCGACGCTGAGCGGCCAGAAGTATCCGACCCAGACCTTCACGGCAGAGAAGTCGCACTTCATCACCAGCATGCCGCTGGTGGTGCTGGTGAACCACGGCACATCTGGTCCCGCAGAGGTGGTGGCTGCGGCCATCCTCGGCAACAAGCGCGCCGATGTGGTGGGCGATCGCACCTTCGGTGAGGGTTCAGTGCAGAAGACGCTGGAACTGGCCGACGGTTCGGCGCTGATCCTGTCCGTCGCGAAGTACTCAGCGCCGGACGGCAAGAAGATCCAGGACGAAGCTGTGCAGCCGAACGTGGTAGTCGCGTCGAAGGAAGACGATGACACGCCGCAGGCGCAGGAGCGCAGCCAGGTACATGCCGAGAAGAAAGACGATCAGCTGAACAAGGCTCTCGAAGTCCTGAAGCAGAAGGCCGCCTAAGGCTGCCTTCGCCGCACCTGATCCCTCACTCCACACGGTGGTAAGAAAGCCGCGAGTGCGTGCTATGCTCGGCCGTGCATCCGAGACATCCGAGTCCGTCGACCCGAATCGTTGGCCATTGAATCGACACGAGCGCGCCCGGCGCGGGGTACGGGCGAGGGGTTCCGTCCGCCCGCAGCATCGCCACCTGCCAGGCGCAGGCTCGCTGGCCGTGTCGCACTTGCGGTGCTCGTCCTGCTTGCAGCGGCAGCCGGATGCCTTGCCGGACTACTGCTGGTGTACTCGGTGGAACTGCCGCAGATCGCAGAGCTGACGCACTACCGCCCACTCACGACAACCGAACTCTATGACGTGCACGGCCAGCTTTTCGGGTCGTTCGCGCTGGAGCGGCGCAATGTCGTGCAGTACGAAGACTTCCCGCCGATCCTGCGCGAGGCAGTGATCTCGACCGAGGACAAGAACTTCGAGAGCCACTGGGGCGTGAACGTCTTTCGGGTGGCGGGCGCTGCGTATCACGACCTCACGTCGCATGGGCGCGCCCAGGGCGCTTCGACGCTGACCATGCAGCTCGCGCGCGATCTGTTTCTGTCTCCCGATCGCACGCTCCGCCGCAAGCTGCAGGAGATCTTCCTGTCGATCCAGATCGAGCGCGCATTCACCAAGCAGCAGATCTTCACCCTGTACGGCAACCAGATCTATCTCGGCCATGGCACGTACGGGTTTGACGCAGGTGCGAACTACTACTTCAGCAAGCCGGCGCGCCTGCTCACGCTGTCCGAGGCTGCGCTGCTCGCTGGGCTGCCCAAGGCGCCGGTGGCCTACTCGCCCATTCTGAATCCGGACCGCGCATTCCGCCGCCGCAACCTGGTGCTAAACGCGATGCTGGAGGATGGTGTGATCACGACTGCGCAGGCCAACGAGGCGAAGAGCGCACCGCTGGGACTGCACCTTGCGCCGCCGCCGAACAGCATCGCCCCATGGTTCGTGGAGGAGGTGCGGCGTGAACTCGAGCGACGCTTCGGTTCGGACACAGTGCACCAGGCAGGGCTGCGCGTGTACACCACGCTGGATTTGACGCTGCAACACGTGGCGAATCGTGCAGTGCTCGATGGCCTGGCGGCGTACGAACGCCGGCGCGGGTGGCAGGGGCATCTCCTGAATGTGCTGGCTGCGGGCGAGTCGCTCGACAGCTTTCGCCACCCGGACTGGTCACTGCCAGCTGTACCTGGGACTTATCTGCACGGCGTTGTTGTGGGTGTGCTCGAAGGGCGCGTGACGGTTAAGGTTGGCGACCGGCGGCTTGGACTGCGGCCGGAGGATTGGGCGTGGACTGGCGAGAAAGATGCCGCGCGGCTCTTTCATCTCGGCGACGTGGTGTACGTGCGGGTCACGCCAGGTGTGCTTGATCCAGCCGTGCTTGATTCCGGCGTGCTCGATCGCAATGGAGAGAGCGGCGCTTTGGATGCGACGCGACGCGAACCCGTGCTTGAGGGCACGCTCGAGCAGGATTCGGGCGCCGAGGCGGCGCTGATGGCCGTAGATAATGCAACCGGCGACGTGCTTGCGATGGTCGGTGGCCGCGATTTCAATCTCTCGCAGTTCAATCGCGCGACACAGGCAGAGCGCCAGACGGGCTCGTCATTTAAACCGTACGTGTACACAGCGGCGATTGAACAGGGAGCTACGCCGGAACAGCAGATTGCCGATACGCCAGTTACGTTTCAGACAGGCGGCGGACCCTACTCTCCTCACGATTACGAGCCGAACTACCTGGGCAGCATTCCTCTGTGGAAGGCATTTGCGGAGTCGCGCAACGTGCCGGCGGTGCGGCTGGCAGAGCGCGTGGGCATGCACCGCGTGATTGAGGTGGCTCACCGCTTTGGCATCACGCGTGACATTCCGCCTTACCTGCCGGTAGCGCTCGGCTCGGTAGAAGTGACGCTAGCGCAGCAGGTCGCGGCGTACAGCAGCTTTCCGAACGATGGGTTGCGGGTCAAGCCACACCTGCTGCGGCGCGTGACAAGCGCGGACGGCAGTCCGCTCGAGGAAGATCAGCCGGAGATTGCGGAGTCCACGAGCCAGAAGACGGCGCGGACCATGTTGCTGATGCTCGAAGAGGTGACGCGTTCCGGGACGGCTGCCGCAGCCCAGGCTCTGCATCATCCCTTGGGTGGGAAGACCGGCACGACCAGCGACTTCACCGACGCGTGGTTTCTCGGATTTTCGCCGTCACTGACTTGCGGGGTCTGGGTCGGGTTTGATACGCGACAGTCGCTTGGTCCCGGCGAGACGGGCGCGCGCGCAGCACTGCCGCTGTGGATGGACTTCATGCGCGCCGCCGATGCGGGCAGGGACGACGAGCGCTTTCCCGAGTAGCTTTTCAGTCAGTATTTGCGATTGCGTCGCTTAGTGCGCGGCGAGCAGCGGCAGCCGGGCGAGATAACGCTGCGCCTGCCGCACGTCGCGGCCGATCTGCTCACGGAGCGCCTCCGGCGTGGGCCAGGTGCGTTCCTCGCGCAGGCGCGCGAAGAACGTGAGACGCAGCGGTGTGTTGTCGGAGAGTTCGATCGGACGAAAGTCGAGCAGGTGGGTCTCGATGGCGAAGGAGGCGTCGGCGAAGGTGGGCCGGGTGCCGACATTCGTAACCGCATTGAAGCACGAAGCTGGCGCTGATCCGATCTCCATGCGAGTGACGTAGACGCCGGCAGCGGGCACGACGCCAGCGTAGGGAGCCAGGTTGATGGTCGGCACCGTAAGCCGCGTGCCGATGCCGCGTCCCCGCGCTGGATGACTCAGGATGCTGAAGGGTCGGCCCAGAAGCCAGCGCGAGCGGCGCACGTCGCCGGCAGAGATGAGCCGTCGGATGACGCTGCTGGACACCTCGAGGCCACGCACCTGCAAAGCATCGTAGACACGCACCGAGAAGCCCAGATCGCTGCCGAGTACGCGTAGCTCCTCGACGCCGGAGCCGGCACGATAGCCGAAGCGGAAGTTCCCGCCCTCATGCACCTCGACCGCAAGCAGCGCGTCCACCAGGATCTGTCGCGCGAACGCATCGGCGGTGTGCTGAGAAAACTCCGGCGTGAAGGGCAGCAGTAAGGTTGCGTCGATCCCGCTTTCGGCCAGCAGCGCGAGTTTTTCGGTGGGATCGGGAGTGATCAGCGCGGGTGCGGCTTCGGGCCGTAGCAAGTGAGTGGGGTGCGGGTCAAACGTAACTGCTACAGATCGAGCATGCAGTTCGTGCGCACGCTCGACAATGCTCTGCAGCAGAAAGCGATGGCCGCGATGCACACCGTCGAAGTTGCCGACCGTGACTATGCTGGGACCGAAGCCGGCCGGAATGTCGCTGAGTTGGCGAAAGGTCTGCATGGCTAGAGCTCGATCGGAACGCGGAGCCCGTCGTAGGCCAGCCGGATGGAGGAGGGCAGCGTGGGGTCTGTCTCAGCGTGCAAGATTTCGTGAGACATGTGGGTGAACCAAGCCTCACGCGCGCCCAGCTTTTCTGCCCACGCGGTCGCGTCGGTCAAGTTGGCGTGGCTGGGGTGCGGCTGGGGTCGCAATGCATCGAGCACGACCACATCGAGGCCACGCAGCAGATCCATGCTGCTATCAGGAATGCTGCTCATGTCGGTCAGGTAGGCCGTGTTGCCAAAGCGATATCCGGTCACGGTCAGCCGTCCGTGCATCAGCGGCACCGGCGTGAAGACGACGCCCGCTACCTCGACCGGTGCATCGATCCGATGCAGCGCGACACGTGCGCGCGTGGGGTATGTAGCATCGGCGGCGAAGGTGTAGGAGAAGACACGCTCCAGCACTTCCGCAGTTGGCGCATCGGCATAGAGTGGCATCTTCTGCTCGCGATGCGCAAAGCTCAACGGCCGCAGATCGTCGAGGCCGAGGATGTGATCCGCATGCGGATGGGTGTAGAAAATAGCATCGATGTGGCGGATGCGGTGACGCAGCGCCTGCTGCCGGAAGTCTGGTCCAGTGTCGATCAGAACGCGGCGTGTCACGCCGTCTTCCATCCACTCGACTGCGACGGAGGGCCGGGTGCGTACGTCGCGCGGATCGGCGGACGTGCAGACCCGGCAGGTGCAGCCGAGCGTGGGCACGCCCATGGACGTGCCGCTGCCGAGAAACAGAAGGCTGGCCTGGCGTCGTGCGGACAGGAGCAGCGCCTCCTAGCGGACCGGAGGCTTGCCGGCCGGATTGTGTGCGCTCGAGGAGATCGCGTTGGTGATCTCCATGAACATCATGCGGAGTTCGAACAGCGCATTCTGTAATAGCCGCTGTTCCTTGTCGGTCAGGTTGCCCTTCGTCTTCTCGACCAGCACGCTGAGCATGTCGATACTCTGGCGCGCGCCGAGGATGTCGACACGCGGCTGCTCGCCCGGCTGTGTGCCGGCGCCGAGTTGCAGGGCGGCGGTCATGTAGATCGACTGAACCAGCCGATCGAAGTTCATCTCCGCCTGCCGGCCGCCGATTGCGTCGCGCGCGCCAGGGCCGGCCTGCGCGATCATGTCGTCCAGCTTGCGCGAAGAGGCGCGATAGTCTGCGTCCTGCTGCGCTGTCTCAGCAGCGGTGAGTTCCGGGCCGAGTCCATCGTCGGCGATGTCCTCGTCGCCGGGCACCGCCTCGAGTCCGCTCGCCAGCATCTCGCTCTGGGCCGATGTCGTCGGAGTTTCGCCGGACCGGGTGTTGTCGTGAACCAGCTTCGGCCCGAGCTTCGCCTCGGGCTCGGTATCTGTCGCAGCAGCGGCCGGTGCGCTGGGCTCGCTTGCGGGAGCATCTTCGCGCAATTCGCCCTCGATGGTGAACTTGCGCCGATCGGTGACCGTAAATCCACTTGACTGGTCTGGCATGAAGTCCTTCCTGACTCTCCCCCACATGAGATGGATGCGCGCGGGGGGTGAATGTTTCTCCGGGCGCGCGACGCTGGAGCACTCCCTTACATACGCGCCAGCGGAGCGTGTGGCAACAGGGTTGCAGTGCCATTTAAAAAGCTGAGTGTGCCATGGCGCTGGGCTGCATCGGCGCGAATCACGCCAAGCCCGTAGTGTGTGCCCTGGTAATGTGCAACGCTGGTGATGCGACCGGCCGGCTGCTCGCCGCCCGTGAGCTCGAAGGGAAGCTGCGAGGACGAAGTGGAGAGCGCGACGACTGCCAGTCGCCGATGCACGTTTCCGCGGGAGCGGATGCGTTCGACGATCTCCTGTCCGAGGTAGCAACCTTTCGCGAAGTGCAGGGCGTGCATCTGTCCCGTCTCCTGTGGCAGATCGCGGTCTTGAATATCGATGCCGTACCTGGGCACTCCCTCGAGCACGCGAAGGGCCTCAATCGCCTTCCAGCCGCACGGGACCGCGCCCGCCGCGAGCAGAACCTGCCACAGCATCGGCACGTTTTCGTTCGCGCACCAGATCTCAAACGCGGGATGTGCCGCGCCCGCACCGCCCATCAACTGGACGGGTACGCCGCAGATGCGCGTCTCCAGGAGCCAGCGTCCGCTGCCGGCTTCGGGCAGCGTTACGCCCAGTGCTTCCAGCAGTTTGATCGCCAACGGGCCCGCGACACCGACCGCGGTACGCGTCGCGGAGATGTCCTCCGTCGCCACGTCGTCCATGATGATGAAGCGATCGAAGTGGGCGAGCAGCGTGGGGATCTGGCTGCGGTCGGTGGTGATGAGCAGATGTGTTGGCAGGCGATAGGCCTGGCAGTCGCCCTGGATGCGACCCTGTGCGTTCAGCACGAAGTTATCGTTGCCGGCGCCTTCGCTCAGCCCCTGGATGTTGTTCGTCAACATACCGTTGAGCCAGCGCAGGCGGTCTTCGCCGGCGATCGCGATCTGGCCGCGGTAGCCGAGGTCGTACGCGCCCGCACCCTCCGTGAGCGCGGCCAGCTCCTGCGACAGGACGCTGAAGACGGGAAAGCTGAGCGCGCCACCCAACGCAAAGAGAGTGTGCGAGCCGCCACCGAGAGCGATGGCGAGCGGCGTGGGTGCGGGGACTGGAGTTGCCGCAGAGGTAGCAGCGAGCGATGCGTTCGTGCTGGTGTCAGTGTCCTGCATAGCGAAAGCCTACGGAAAATTATAGCCTTCTGACAGGCGTGTCCGCGGCCGGGGGAGATGGGATGAGAGTGCGAGTGGCGGCGTGGGCCGCTGTGCTGTTGCTGGGGGTGCCGGCGGGTTGGACGCAAACGGCGAACACGAACGAGAAGGCGAGCAAGCCCGAAACAACCAAGCCCGAGACGAAGATCACTCCGGATCAGGCGAAGGTGCTGTTCGCGTCCGTGGATAAGATTCTTGCGTTTGCGAGCAAAGACAGCACTCTGCCGATCAAGCATGAGGTGAAGCGGCGGCTGACCACGCGGACCGAAGTGGAGAACTACGTCCAGAGCCGGATGAAGGACGACAAGGACGCGCAGAGACTGCAGAGCTCCGAAATTGTGCTCAAGAAATTCGGCCTGCTGGATCGCGACTTCGAACTGCAGCCGTTTCTGGTCAGCTTGCTGAAGGAGCAGATTGCTGGTTATTACGACAGCAAAACCAAGACAGTGAACATGCTGGACTGGATCGTGCCGGATGAACAGAAACCGGTGCTGGCACATGAGCTGACCCATGCCCTGCAGGACCAGCATGTGGACCTGGAAAAGTGGAGCGACCTGAGCAAGGATGCGACCGCGAAGAATGTCGATGAGGACAACGCGCATCTGCGAACAGACGAGGCCGACACTGCGCGCGAGGCCATCGCCGAAGGACAGGCGATGGTGGTTTTCCTGGATTGGGGGCTGGCGCCCAAGGGGCAGTCGCTTGCGAAGCTGCCGGACATTGGTGCGTCTCTCGAAGATGAGAGCGATGACGGCGACTCGCCGGTGCTGAAGCGGGCGCCGCTGCTGCTGCGCGAGTCTCTCTTGTTTCCGTACCGGCAGGGGTTGAATTTTGAGCAGACCGTATTGAAGGATCAGGGTGCGCAGCAGGCATTCGCGGGTGCGCTGGACCGGCCGCCATCGAGCACGTATGAGGTCATGCATCCGCACGCGTGGGAAAAGCACGACACGCCGACTCTGCTAACGATGCCGGACATCCATTCGATTCTTGAGCCCGAGTATGCGCCCTACGATATCGGCGTGATGGGTGCTTTCGACGTGCAGATTCTTGCCGAGCTCTTTGGCGGCAAGGCAGCCGCGGCTTCGCTGACGCCCGCCTGGGGTGGCGGCGTCTACTACGCAGCACAGCGGAAAAGCGCGACCACCGCGGATAAAGCGTCGACGCGGTCAGTGGCGCTGCTTTATCTGTCGCAATGGAAGAGCGAGACGGCTGCGGCAAACTTTGCAGCGATCTACGCCGAAAATCTGCAGCGCAAATACAGGGAGGTGCACGTGCGTACGGCGGATCGCAGCGACACCATCGAATCGCCTGGAGTGGACGAAAGCCTGTTCGATACGGAGGAGGGTCCGGTGCTGATCGCGACGGTGGGTCGCGGGGTGTTCATCAGCGAGAGCTTCCCACTCGCGACGGCACGAAAGCTGGAGCTGGCGATGACGGGCGTGCTGCAGCACAGCGGCGAACAGCAGGCACGTGCAGCGGATGGAACGTCCGAGCTCTCGGCCTCGGTGGCAGCGATGTTGAGCCACTACGGCCTGATGCGTGTCGCCCTCCATCACTAAAGAGCGCGCAGGTTGCCGCGTATACTTGGGCTGACTTTACTCAACCCATGCGTGCGGCCGAGCGTCGCGCGCGGAGAGCGCATTGCAACAGGCAGAGATTGGCATCATCGGCGGCAGTGGGCTCTACAGCATGCCCGGCCTGACCGAGACAGAAGAAGTCGCAGTCGACACACCATTCGGCCATCCTTCAGACAAGCTGGTGCTCGGCACACTGGAAGGCCGGCGCGTGGCCTTTCTGGCGCGCCACGGCCGTGGCCATCGCCTGCTGCCGAGCGAGATCAACTATCGCGCGAACCTGTTCGCGATGAAGCTGCTGGGCGTTGGCCGCATCATCTCGGTCTCGGCAGTCGGATCGCTGAAGGAGGAGCATAAGCCGACTGATTTCGTGGTGCCCGACCAGTTCATTGATCGCACCTTTCTGCGCACCAGCACCTTCTTCGGCGACGGCATTGTGGCACATGTTTCGTTTGGCGATCCGGTGTGCAGTGTGGTCACGGCAACCCTTGCCGATGCCTGCGATGCAGAAGGGGTGGTTGGCAAGCGTGGCGGCACCTACGTCTGCATGGAAGGTCCGCAGTTCTCGACGCGCGCCGAATCGAACCTGTATCGAAGCTGGGGCGCGGACGTGATCGGGATGACCAACCTGCAGGAGGCGAAGCTCGCGCGCGAAGCGGAGATCTGTTACGCCACGATGGCGATGGTGACCGATTACGACTGCTGGCGTGAGGGGCATGACTCGGTCACGGTGGATGAGATCGTCGCCGTGATGCACCAGAACGCCGCCAATGCCGCCACAGTGCTGCGCACCGCTGTCCGCAAGCTGCCTGCGGCGCGTACCTGTCCCTGCGCCAGCGCGCTGGCGCACGCCATGATCACCAGTCCTGACGTGATTCCCGCAGCCACCCGCGCCAGGCTTGCACCGATCGTCGGAAAATATCTGTAACCACACAGGTAGCAATCACGAAGGCAAAGGATCTGTAATGTCGATTGTCGTTGTCGGGAGTGTAGCGTTCGACACCATCGAAACACCGAGCGGACGCGTGGATCACGCCCTGGGCGGCGCCGCGACGCATTTTGCTCTGGCGGCCAGCTACTTCACGCAGGTGCGGGTCATCGGCGTGGTTGGCGAAGACTTCAGCGCCACTCATGAGGATGTATTGCGCCACCGCGGTGTGGATACCAGCGGCATTGAGCATGTGTCTGGCAAGAGCTTCCACTGGACCGGCTCTTACACACGCAATCTGAACGAAGCAGACACGCTTGCGACCGAACTGAATGTGTTCGAGACCTTCACACCGAAGATCCCGGACAGTTATCGCGACTCCGAGTTTCTTTTTCTCGCAAACATCGATCCCAAGCTGCAGGCCGGAGTGCGACGCCAGATGCCGCACGTGAAGATGGTGTGCGGCGACACGATGAACTACTGGATCAAGGATCACCGTGCGGCGCTCGCCGACGTGCTGGTGGATCTGGATGTTCTGCTTATCAACGATGGCGAAGTCAAGATGCTGGGCGGGGACAACAACCTGGTGCGCGCGGCCAGGCGTGTGCTGGACATGGGCGTGAAGACGCTGGTGGTGAAGCACGGCGAGTACGGCGCGACGGTGTTCTTCAGTCAGCGCTCCTACCCCGGCGCTCACGCAGAGTCGCACGCGATGCCATTCCGCGCGCCTGCGCTGCCGCTTGCGGATGTGATCGACCCCACTGGCGCGGGTGACTCCTTTGCCGGCGGATTCTTTGGCTATCTTGCGTCGCAAGGCGGTACGCTCACACCCCCGAGCTTTCGTCGCGCCATGTTCTACGGCGGCGTGATGGGTTCGTTCGCTGTGGAGAAGTTTGGCACCACGCGGACACAGGAACTGACACGTGAGGAGATCGATGCGCGCTTCCAGCAATTTCGCGCGCTCAGCCACCTTGAGTGATGCACGTCGCCGGTCGATGCGCCGGTCCATGCCGGATGCAGTGAAGGTGGCGCTCGGCGCCATGCTGCTGGCGTGCTTCGCACTGCTTTATTCGCTCCAGCATGGCCTGTTGCTGCTTTACGGCGATGCAGTGGCGCACCTGCACATTGCGCGCCGTATTCTTGATGCGCAGACACCCGGCTTCCGTCAGCTCGGGTCCGTGTGGCTGCCATTGCCGCACCTGCTGTTGTTGCCATTCGTGCAGGCGATGTCGTGGTGGCAGACGGGCATCGGCGGCGCCCTCCCATCGATGCTCAGCTATGTCGCGGCTGTGGTCGCGCTGTTTCGCTTGGCGGCCTCCTTCGTGCGACGGCCATTCGCATGGCTGGCTGCAGGCTTCCTCGCGCTCAATCCCGGGCTGCTCTACTTCTCGAGCACCGCGATGACGGAGCCGCTCTTCCTGGCGGAGATACTCTGGGCAACGCTGCTGATCGTGCTCTTCGCACAGCGGTCGGCTGCTCCCCTTGCACGCGATCAAGAGCACGCCAATCAGGACCCTCGCGGTCTGCGCCGGCTGATGCTTGGCGCATCGCTGCTGCTGATTGCTGCCGTGTTCACGAGGTACGATGGGTGGATCTACGCGGCGGCCGCCTGGTGCTTCACCTGCTGGGCGACGTGGCAACGCAGAAACTTGCGGGAGCGACTGACCGGTACGTGGCTACTCGCGACTGTGCTGCTCGCGTGTGCGCCCTTGTTGTGGATCGCGTACAACGCCAGGCAGTTCCATGACCCATTTGATTTCTTGCGTGGTCCATATTCGGCGCGCGCGATCGAACAGCGTACGTCTGCGCACGGTTCTGGCCACTACCCAGGGCACCACGACATGCCGGTCGCGTGGCTCTACTACTTGAAGGTCGCCGAGTTGGGCGCCGTGCCGAAGCCCGCCGCGGACGTGTTGTTTGCGCTGGCACTCGCCGGCACCGGCTTTCTAGCGTGGCGTCGTCAGCGGCCGGGGCTCGGAGCGACCTCACTCCTTTGGCTGCCGCTGCCGTTCTATGCGTATTCGGTGGCGTACGGGTCGGTGCCGATCTTCTTTCCCCTGTGGTTTCCGCACTCGTACTACAACACGCGTTATGGAATGGAACTGCTGCCTGCGTTTGGCCTGTTCTGCGCGGCGGCACTTCAGGGCGTTGCCGACTGGCGTCCACGCTGGTCCGAGTGGATTGTCACCGTGGCTGTAGTGCTGCTGATTCTGAACGACGCATTGCTACTGCGCAGCGGGCCGCTTGTCTACGAGGAGGCCGTGGCAAACGCGCGGACTCGCATACCATTTGAGCGCGCGCTGGCCACGGCACTAGTTTCGAACATCCCGGCCGGCGCCTCGGTGCTGATGTACACGTCCGAGCACGTGGGGGCGATCCAGCAGGCGGGCAAGCCGCTGCGAGAGGTCACGAATGAGGGCGATTGGGAGGCGTGGCATGCCGCGCTTGCGCATCCCGCCGGAAGTGCGCGATACGTTGTGGCGCTTGCGGGTGACCCGGTCGCCGCTGCCGTAGCCGCTGATCCGAACGGGCTCACGCTCTTGCAGGTCATCTGCTCGACCGGGCAGCCCTGTGCGCGGATCTATCAGTCTTTACAGCGGCCAGGACAGCCCTGAGTCGTTCCAGGCCTACACCGCTGGTGGGAGCGAGCTTGCGCGAAGCTGGGTGATAGCATCGCGCGAGAGTGCCCAAGCAGCACTGCCGGAGATGAATGGATGTTGATCGGTACCAGTCACGCGCTCAGCTTTAACGGGCTGGAGCAGTCCGCGCTTGCTGACGTGAGCGTGCTGCGGCTGTTGCTTGCCTGTGCCCTCGGCGGCGTGATCGGCATCGACCGCGAGTACCGGCACAAGGCCTCGGGCGTGCGCACCAATCTGCTGATCTGCTTCGGCGCGGCCCTGTTCACTTACCTGTCGCCGTTGATTGCGGGCGAACTCAGCACCAGCAAGGGACAGATTGCGTCGAACATCGTGCAGGGGGTCGGGTTCCTTGGCGCTGGCCTGATCCTGCACGAACGCAACCGCGTTATTGGCCTGACCAGTGCCGCGACCGTCTTCGCGGTCGCGGCTGTTGGCATGGCTTGCGGCGCCGGACTGTACCTGACCGCAGTATTTGCAACCGTGGTGGTGCTTCTTGTGCTGGAGGCAGTCGGTGCACTCGAGATGCTGACGAACCTGAAACTCCAGAACCGCTCCTACGAGATTCGCGGGACGATGCCCGACGTGATGTACGAAGGCCTGCTGGCGACGATGGATGAGGAGCAGCGCCGGTTAGAGCAGGTGGAGCGCGAGACGGTTGGTGCGATCACGCGGATGATCTTCAACGTGCTCGCAACGCGCAGTGGTCATCAGCGTCTAATGAACCGGCTCAGTCATGCTCCGGGAGTCGAACGAGTGCTGACCTTCCGAAACTGGGAGGAGGATTGATCCCTTTCAGCAAGGCGCACGCGTGCGGCAATGATTTCTTGATTGTGCAGCAGAAGGACGTGCTTGGGTTCGACCTTGTTGCGTTGAGCCGCGCGCTATGTGCGCGCACCACTGGTGTCGGCGCTGACGGCGTTGAATATCTGACGATTCACAATGAGCGAGAGGGAGCGATCCGTCTCTACAACGCCGATGGGTCGACCGCTGAGATCTCTGGCAATGGCACGCGCTGTGTCGCTGCATGGATGGCGCACCGCGCCGGGCTTGCAATGGGTGGGTCCATCCGCCTGCAGACGGATGCGGGCCTCCGCACGTGCGAACTGCGTCATGCTGCGGGGGCAGAGTATCGCTTCACCACGGCAATGGGAGTGCCGCAGGTACACGCTGCGACGGTACGGCTTAGCAGTGGGCTGGACGTGCACGGTGCGGTGGTCTCGACCGGCAATCCACATTTCGTGATTGAGGTCGCGGATAAGCAGTTCACGGTAGCGGGCTGCTCGTGGCAGGAGATCGGCGCAGCCATCTGCACGCACCGCGACTTCCCGGAGCAGACCAACGTCGAATTCGTTTACCGGCTCGACGAAGGCCAGATCGAAATCCGTATTTATGAGCGCGGCGTCGGCCCGACCACATCCTCCGGCACTGGCACAAGCGCCAGTGCGGCCGCAATGATTGCGCTTGCCGGGATGCCGTCGCTACTGCGTGTGCTTGCGCCCGGTGGGGAGCAGCAGGTGGAATGGCGAGGCCCAGCCGCAGAACTGCTGCTCACCGGGCCAGCCATCGTGCTTTTTGAGGGAAGTTGGCTTGCGGAGCCGAGCTCCGAGGGACACCGATGACCGGCGCGCCTATTCGGCTTGGCGTTGTTGCACCGGCCAGCAACGCAGTGCCAGAGCGCGTGCAACGCGGGATCGATCGTCTGCGCCTGCTGGGACATCAGGTGCGTGTGATGCCGAATGCGCTGGGCCAGCAGTGGCCGTACTTCTCCGCCACGCCGGAGCAGCGCATTGCTGATCTGCACGAGGCGTTCGCGAGTCCGGATGTGGATGCCGTGATCTGTATCCGTGGTGGCTACGGAACAAACTATCTGCTTCAAGGGCTCGATCTCGACCTGCTGCGTGCGCACCCGAAGCCGTTTATCGGCTACAGCGATCACACTGCGATCTCGACGTGGATGCTTGATCAGGCCGGCATTCCGGTCCTGCACGGGCCGATGGTGGCGGCTGACTTCTCGCGCGAGGACGGGGCGCACCTGCAGAGTTTTGCGGCCGCGCTGGGGGCTGAGCCGTACCAACTCGGGGGGG
>NZ_JBMGJV010000009.1:0-110385 GCF_051025295.1 Candidatus Dedyshia acidiphila
GGCGCGCCCAGTGCCACAAACAGAATCGCCGGGTGGCTCCTCTCGACCGATGCGAGCACCTCGCGGCGCTCCTCCACATCGTCGAGAAATCCACGCGGTGGGCAACTCGTGCCCGCGACGTTCAACCCCGGGAACAGGGCCATAAGCCGTGCCGCGGCGCGCTCGGCCGAGCCCGGGTTCCCTCCCAGGAAAAACACCCGCAATCCGAGACTGGCTGCACTCTCGCATAGGTCGTAGATCAGATCCACGCCGGGAATGCGCGTCACCTTCGCCCGGCCCAGCCACTTGCACGCCATCACGATCGACACACCGTCGGCGCACACGTAATCGGCTGTATTGATACAACCACGGAAGGCGGCGTTCTCTTCCGCGAGCACGTAAAACTGTGCGTTGGCGGTCACTACGTGCTGGGTTACCGACCCAAAAGTGTGCCCGATCAACCGCTGCGTCAGCTGCGGCGCGGAGAGCAGCGAGATGCGCATCGGGCCGATCGGCACCCGGCCCACTCCCGTGCCCGCACCCTGGGCATTGCCGAGGGCGACTGTCTCACTCTCAAGCTCAACAACAGCTTTGGCTTTCATCTTGGCCCCAACGAACGACCGTGCATCACATGAAACAGAGCAAAAGCAGCGAGGACCTCTGCTGCTCAGGATCCGGCATGGCCGGAAGAGGTGCGATGCTCCGGGGCGCATCGCAGGCGATTCGATGCCTCGTGGCATCTGTCATGTCCAGCGTGTCTAGTGAAGTGGAGAGCGGACGGGCGTCAGTGCCGCACCCTTCCACTCTGGCCTTGAACCCTGCCCACCTCGATTGCAGTGTGGCGCCGTGTCTCCAGTCACCTGGGGAGACACCTGATCGGCTACCCGGAGTAGCAAACTAGACAACTTCTTGTCATTCCGATCGCCGCTAATACAAGCCACGCGGCAGGTTTGTCGAAACGCCCTCCAGCCTCGCCGGATACGTCAGCAACACTTGGGCTGACAATCCGCATCCAGCTCTGGCTTACCTTCTGAAGGCAATCGATTTCTCACCTGCAAAGTCGATCGGAATCCCGCTGTGGGGATGTGCAAAGCTTGCCAGAGGAGGGACGCAAGGTCAAGGATTCACGCGAGCTTTTGGCGCGGATGTGACAAAGCGTGGTTACTTGTTAACTAGTTTGCAAGTACCGTGCTCGCCGCCGGGAGGCAGCGAAACCAATCTAGCTGCCAGAAATCTCTGCCAGCTTCGCCTGCTCTTCAAATCGCAGCTGCCGCCGCTTCCATACGAGCGCCGCCGCATGATCCTGCTCGCCCAGAGAGTAGCGCGACACCCGCCGCGCAGCACGCGCCGCTGCTTCGAACATACGAACACGCCAGGTGCGGGTGAACAGCTGATGCCAGGAGATCTCTGCGGTATGCACTGTTGCCCCTCCACTGCGGAGTGAATCTTTCTACGTGAGACTGACCCGGGGAAACCCTGCCTCCCGGTAACCCGGGGGATGATCCCTCTCTCGAGAATTCACCTTACGTTCACTACGTAGGATGCGAGAATCACACCTTCAGGCCACAGCGCCCAATCGCTACTGCGCCTGTTCCAAACCCGGAATATCAATCCCGATCTGGCACGTTGCGATTGCGTGGTCCGTTTCGAAGACCCCTCTGCACCGCGCTTATCATTTAACACACGTCACGGGAGGACGTCGCCCCCATCGCGCACACCCAACCATCCGGTCCGGCCAAGGTGCTGCTCCCAGCCAGGGTCCTGCTGATTGATCTAGGCGCCCACTTCGGCGGCGTGGAGAACTACCTGGTCCATCTCGCCGCGCTGCTCCGGGATGAGGTCGAGCTCTCCGCCCTCTGTGTGCTGCCTGAACTGGCAGACCGGTTGCGCGCGGAAGGAGTGCGCGTCACCACCCTGCCGCTCTGCCCCGGGCCGCTGAAGCCGTTCCGCTTCCTGCTTGCCGCCTTCGCCATGGCGGCCCTGCTGCTCCGCCGCCGCGCCGACACGGCGCAGGTGAACACTGTGCAACTGAATGGCCTGCTCGAGGGCGCTCTCATCCTGCCTGCGCGGCTGCTCGGCGCACGCACCGTCTACACCCGCCATGGTCCGTTCGAGCTTGAGTACTACAGCACGCTGCGCCAGCCACACAAAGTGCTGCCCCGCAAGATCGCTCAGCTCAGCGCCCGGCTCGCCAGCCACATCGTCTGTGTCTCCCAGGCCGTCGCAGAGAGCGTGCGCACGCTCCTGCCGCCCGAGCGCATCACCGTCATTCCCAACTGGGTCGCCCTGCCGGATCCGCCAGCCACGCTCAGGGACGAGCTCACGCCACCCATCCGCATTCTCTGTGTGGCGCGTCTCGAACACTACAAGGGCATCCACCTGCTGCTTGCGGCCACCCGCGCCCTCCCCGGTATTGAGCTCACCATCGTTGGCGACGGCAGTTATCGCGCTGCTCTCGAACAACTCGCCGCCGGCCGCGGCGACGTCCGCTTCACCGGCTTCTCCCGCGAGATGGCCCGCCACTACCGTGAGGCGGACCTCTTCGTCATGCCCTCGAACGGCCCCGAAGGCCTGCCCATGACCAGCCTCGAAGCCATGAGCTACGGCCTGCCCTGCCTCTTCAGCGATCTGCCAGTCCATCGCGAGATCACCGACGAAGGCGATGCCGCACTGCTGTTCCCTGCCGGCAATGTTGCGGAGCTGACGCACGCTCTCCAGGGACTGCTCAGCGACAGCACGCTCCGTCGCAGCCTCGGCGAACGCGCGGCCGCCATGGTCGTGGCGCGCTACTCGGCCGCCAGCGCGCGCGAACCCTATCTCCGCGTCTTCGCCCGTCCCTCGCCGGACGAGATGCCACGCAGCGCCCGCGAGGGAGAGCAGCCCGCATGAAGAAGGTGCTGGTCTTCGCCGAGCGCATGCTGCCGTCCACGCAGACTTTTCTGCCGCTGCAGGTCAACGAACTGCGCGAGTACCAGGCGCAGTACATCGGCCTCATCCCGGCCGAGCGCAATCACGGGCTGCCACACCTGCCCATTCTGCTGACGCATGACCGCAGCCCGCTCTCGCGCGTGCGCCGCGAGCTCTACCGCTGGACCGGCATCGCCCCACGCGTCCATGCCCAAGCGCGTGCCGCTCAGCCCACCCTGCTGCATGCCCACTTCGCCGAAGGCGCATCCGCGGCCATCGCGCTCAGCCGCCAGCTTCGCCTTCCGCTCATCCTCCACCTGCGCGGCGGGGCCGAGCTGTTCTCCGACCGCGACCTGCGCCGGCAACTCTTTGAGTGGCCTTACCTCGCCTCGCGCCGCAAGCTCTGGGCCCGCGCCTCACTCTTTCTCTGCGTGTCCGACTACATTCGCCGGAAGGCGCTCGCTGCCGGCTTCCCTGCAGAAAAGCTGCGCGTGCACTACACCGGCATGGACCTGGCGAAGTTCTCGCTCAGCGATCCAGCCCCACAGCGTGACCGGCACCTCATCCTCTTCGTCGGTCGGCTGATCCCCTACAAGGGCTGCGCGTATCTGCTGGAAGCCATGCAGCAGGTGCAGCAGATCGTCCCCGCGGCGCACCTCGTGATCATCGGCGATGGCAGCTCGCGCGCCACTCTCGAACAGCAGGCGCGCCAGCTTGGCATCCGCGCGCAGTTCTTGGGCGAACAGCCGCAGGCACACATCCGCCACTGGCTCGAGCGAGCGCGGCTCTTCTGCGGTCCCAGTGTCACCCTGGCCGACGGCATGAGCGAAGCCTTTGGCAATGTCTTCTCGGAGGCGCAGGGCATGGGCGTCCCGGTCGTCAGCTTCCGCCACGGCGGCATCCCGGAGACCATGCAGGAGGGCGTCACCGGACTGCTCGCACCAGAGCGCGACACCGCCACCCTCGCCCGCCACCTTGTGCGATTCCTCACCGACGAGGCATTCTGGGTACACGCCAGTGAACAGAGTGTTGCATTCGTCCGGCAACACTTCGACGTCCGCCGACAGACAGCCCGGCTCGAACGGCTCTATGACGCAGCCGTTGAGAGCTTCCGCCCCGGTCAGTTCACCCAGACTGTGCCCGCTCTCCTCGACGCAGCGCCCGCCTCCGTGCCGGACGCAACTCCACCGCTCGACGAACACACGACCCTGTCCTCCGCCTCTATGTGAGGCGCCGTTCCCCGCAAATCGTCCAGGCATGCAAGCCCGGACGGAGTCTGTCACGCGCCTGCAAAAGAGAGGACATCCCCCATGGCACCGCTCGTCAGCATCATTCTGAACAACTACAACTACGGCCACTTTCTCGCCGCTTCAATCGACAGCGCGCTGGCGCAGACTTATGCCCCGATCGAGGTGATCGTGGTCGACGACGGCTCCACCGACAACTCACGCCATATCCTCGCCGGCTACGGGGATCGCATCCGCCTCGTGCTCAAGGCCAACGGCGGCCAGTCCTCGGCATTCAATGCCGGCTTCGCCGTCAGTAACGGCGACTACATCGCCTTTCTCGATTCGGATGATCTGTTTACGCCCAACAAGGTGGCCCGCATGATGGAGATCGCGTCCGCAAACGACGTGGGCTGGCTGTTCCATCACCTGCAGTGGACAGATGCCGAGCTGAACCCGCTCGAAACACCCGGCAACGGGTACTCCACCGGCGTCTATGACTTCCGCCAAGCCTTTGTGGGCGGACGCTGCAACTTCGCCGGACCGGCTACCTCCGGGCTGATCTTCACGCGCAGCCTGATGGAGCGCATGCTGCCGGCGCCCGAGGCTCTGCAGATCAGCACTGACAATTACCTGAAGTACTCCGCCCTCGCCCTCGCGCCCGGCTACTACACGACGGAGCAGCTTGCGCTGCAGCGCATTCATAGTTCAAATGCGTACACCGGCGTGCGCAATGCGACGCTCCGTGCTGATGTCCAACTCGCGACGGCATACGGACTGCGCGCGAAGCAGCCGCAGCTCCGCCCCGTCTGCAACCGCATGTATGCCGACGGGATCGCACGAAAGCTCGTTGCCGGGCACTCGCCTGCAAAGCTCATCCGCGAATCGGGGCACTACTTCGGCGGACTGCCCGCATCGGAAAAAGCCGTCCTAGCCGCGCGCATCATGGTGAAGACGGTGCGCATGAGGACGGCGCGGTGACAGTCGATCCACGTCGCCCGACAGAGGAGCATCCACTCCATGCCTGACGTCCTCGTCTTCAAGGAAACTCTCCTTCCGCCGTCGGAGACCTTCATCCTCGCGCAGATGGGCGCACTGCGCCGCTACACCGGCACTCTGGTCGGGCTTGAGCGCTTCGTGCCCAGCCTGCCCCTGCCGCCGAACCCGATCCTGCTGAGCGATGCGAGCGGCACGCTCGCCCGCTACCGTGCCAAGCTCTATCGCCGTCTCCCGATCGCACCGCGCTTCCATGCCCGTGCCCGCCGGAGACGCCCCGCGCTCGTCCACGCACACTTCGGCAGCGGCGGCGTCTCGGCAATCCCACTGGCCCGCGCCCTGCGCGTGCCGCTTGTCGTCACGCTGCACGGCGCTGACGTCACCGTCCGCGACAGTCGCGCCGATCGCTACGCGCGGCTCGCCCGCGAAGCCACCCTGTTCCTCTGCGTCTCCAGCTTCATCCGCGACCAGGCACTCGCCTGCGGGCTGCCTGCAGAGAAGCTCCGCGTCCACCCCATCGGCCTCGACCGCACACAATTCCCTCTCGTCGCGACGCCCACTACCGACGAGCGCATCGTCTTCGTCGGCCGCCTGGTCGAGAAGAAGGGCTGTGCCGACCTGCTGCGCGCCATGCACTCCGTCCAGCGCGCGCGTCCCGCCGCGGAGCTCGTCGTGCTCGGCGATGGCCCACTGCGCGCGAGCCTTGAAGCACTCGCCCGCGAGCTGGAGCTCAACTGCCGCTTTCTCGGCACCCGCCCCTCCGCCGTCGTCCGGGAGACCCTCGAGCAGGCGCGCATCTTCTGCGGCCCCAGCGTGCAGGCGCCGGACGGCGACAGCGAGGGCCTGGGCATCGTCTTCGCCGAGGCCGCGGCCATGGGCATCCCCGTCGTGAGCACCCGGCATGGGGGCATCCCCGAGATCGTTGCCGACGGCCGCACTGGTCTGCTCGTGCCCGAGCACGATCCAGCCGCTCTGGCCGACGCTCTGACTCGCCTGCTGAGTGACACAGCGCTCTGGGAGCGCTGCCATCAGGCCGGTCCCGCCCACATCGCCACGCACTTCGATCTCGCGAAGCAGACAGAGGAACTCGAAGAGATCTATGCCAGCCTCCCGCCGATCAGGTAGCGTGACACCTTAGCCCCGAACTGATGCCGATGCAGGAAGCCCAGCCCCAGCCCGCCGACCCTACACCCTCTGCTCCTTCAACGCCGGCCACCCGCATCGCCAGCTTCGTGGCACGCGCCTCGCGTAGCACGCTGGTGCGCAACTCCGGCTGGCTGTTCGCCGGCCAGGGGCTCTCCTTTGTCATCCAGGGTGTGTACTTTGTCGTGCTTGCGCGGCTGCTCGGCACGCGGCAATATGGCCTGCTCGCGGGCGCCATCGCGCTGGTCGCCGTCGTCAGCCAATACAGCACCCTCGGCTCCGGCCTGCTGTTCATGCGCTATGTCACGCCGGACCACTCGCGCTTCCGCCTCTACTGGGGCAACGTCATCCTCTCCATCTCGGTCATGGGGACTGTGCTGGTCGTCGGGCTGCGCCTCCTCGGCACCTCCCTCATCGGGCGCGAGAGCGTCGCCATCCTCACCCCGCTCGCCATCAGCGACTGCCTCTTCCAGCAGTTCAACAGCTGCACCAGCCAGGTCTTCGGCGCGTTCGAGCGCATGCGCGTCAGCGCGTCGCTCAACCTGCTCAGCAATCTGCTGCGGCTGATCCTCGCCCTGGTGCTCATGGCGGTGCTCGGCCACGCCAGCGCCTGGCAGTGGGCCCTGGGCTCTCTCTCGGTCTCGTTCATCGCCGCAGCCATCGCCTTTGCCACCGTCACGCGCGCCTTCGGCTGGCCCTCATTCTCGTTCCCGCTGCTCCTTCGCCGGGCCAGCGAGGGCTTCGTCTTCGCCATCTCCGGATCCACTACCGCCGTCTACAACGACATCGACAAGGTCATGCTCTCGCGCGCCGGCATGATCCAGGCCAACGGCGTCTACTCCATGGCCTACCGCGTCGTGAACATCGGCGCGATGCCGGTCTGGTCGGTCGTCAGCGCCGCCTTTCCGCGCTTCTTCCGCGAGGGCGCCAAGGGCATCGCGGCCACTGTCCCCATGGCTCGGGAGTTGCTGCGCAACATCGTCGGCCTGGGCGTGCTCATCTCGATCGGCCTCTTCGTCACCGCGCCCATCATTCCGCACCTGGTGGGGCACTCCTACGATCAGTCCGTCAGCGCCCTGCGCTGGCTCTGCCTGATTCCGCTCTTCCGCTGCTTCCACCTCAGTGCCGGCGACGCCATCGCGGGTGCCGGACATCAACGCTTCCGGCTGCTCTCGCAATCCATCGCCGCCCTCGGCAACTTCGGACTCAACCTCTATCTCATCCCGCACTTCGGCTGGCTCGGCGCCGCCTGGGCCTCGCTCGCGACGGACGGCGGACTCGGCGTTATGAACTGGGTCGCGCTGCTCTACCTCGCCCGTCGAGGACCCGCCGTGCCGTTAGCCGCCTGAACTCCCCGCTCTGTACAAGGGGGCAGCCAAACCACGCTGCCCCGAATCCCACCGCGCATGGCAGCACGACCGGTGTGGCAAGGACAGGTACAGATCTCTCTCGTCTCTTTCAGCGTTAGCATTGTGCCCGCGAGCAGCTCCTCGCGGCCCATCGCCTTCCACGAAGTCGACCGCAACACGGGCGAGCGCCTGCACCACCGCAAGGTGGCCGCGGGTGACGCACCGGTCGAGACCGTCGACGTCGCGAAAGGGTATGAGTACGAGAAAGGCAAGTACCTGGTGATCGAACCCGACGACCTCAAGAAGCTGCGGCTCCCCGGGCAAAAAACACTCAGCCTCGAGCACTTCGTGCCCCGCGATTCGATCGACCCCGCGTACTTCGAAAAGCCCTACTTCGTCATCCCCAAGGACGCGACGCAGGCGCGCACGCTGGCCACCATCAGCGCCGCGCTGCGCGAGAGCGGCCGCGTCGGACTGACGGAAATCTCCTTCAGTGGCCGTGAGCACTTCGTCGCCCTCGCGCCACCGGTCGATGACTCGCCCTGGCTCAACCTCTACCTGCTCCGCTACCAGCAGGAGCTGCGCCCCGCCGCCGACTACTACGGCGACCTCGAAACACCCAGCGTGGACAAGCGCCAGCTCGGCCTCGCCCAGCAACTGATCGAGTCCTACAGCGAAGACTTCCAGCCGACAGAGTTCAAGGATGATTACGAAAACGCGCTGCGCGAGTTCGTCGAAGCCAAGCTCCACAATCGCCCCCTGCCCAAGGCGCCCGCCGAGCCCCGCCCCGGCAAGGTCATCGACCTCATGGACGCGCTGAAGAAGAGCCTCGAACAGAAGAAGAACGCGCCCCCGGCAGCGCATGATGACCATCCGTCGCACCCGCGCACCCGCCGCCACAAGGCCGCCTGACCATGGCGAAGCGCGCAGCAAAGACGCTTACGCCAGCCGCCGCGGTCGGCGAGCAACTGGCGCGCTATCGCGAGATGCGCGACTTCTCCGTCACCGCCGAGCCGCGCGGCGCGAGCAAGCCGAACAGCGCCACCGAGCTCCCCTTCGTCATTCAGAAGCACGCAGCCACACGCCTGCACTACGACTTCCGCCTTGGCTGGCACGGCGTTCTGAAGAGCTGGGCCGTCGCCAAGGGACCAAGCTACGTCGTCGCCGACAAGCGCCTTGCCGTCCAGGTCGAAGACCACCCGATGGAATACGGCGGCTTCGAGGGCACCATTCCGAAAGGCCAGTACGGCGGCGGCACCGTCATGCTGTGGGACACCGGCACGTGGGAGCCGGTCGGCGATGCAGAGGAAGGCCTGCGCACCGGCCGCCTCAAGTTCATCCTGCACGGCCACAAGCTGCAAGGCCATTGGACACTGATTCGCATGGGCGGCAAGGCTGCGCAGGAGTCCAAACCCAACTGGCTGCTCATCAAGGAGCACGACGAATACGAGCGCTCCGCCGACGCGCCCTGCATCACCGACGAGGCCCCACACAGCGTCGTGACGGGCCGCGACCTTCCCGCCATCGCCGAAGCCTCCGACCACGTCTGGGACTCGCGCACCGGCCTCGCCGCAGATGAGCGCGCCAAAGAAGCCGCGAAGACACAGCCCGCGAAGACGTCCGCAAAGAAAGCCACCAAGGCTGCGACAAAGCAAAGCACACCCGCAAAGCCTGCACCAGCAGCCGACCTGAAGCTGCCACGCGAGGCAAAGTCCGAGCCGCTGCCCGAGTTCATTCAGCCGGAGCTCGCGACCCTCGCGGACACGCCGCCCTCCGGCGCAGGCTGGCTGCATGAACTGAAGCTCGACGGCTACCGCATGCAGGCGCGTCTCGATCGCGGCAAGGTGCAACTGCTCACGCGCAGCGGACTGGACTGGACACATCGCATGCGCCCGCTCGCCGATGCGCTCTCTTCCCTGCCAGCGAAAACCGCGCTGCTCGATGGCGAAGTGATCGTGCTCGACGAGCGCGGTATCAGCGACTTCGCCGCGCTACAGGCCTCGTTCCAGCAGGGCGCGCGCCACCCGCTCCACTACTACGTCTTCGACCTGCTCCACCTGAACGGGCACTCACTGCGCAGCCTGCCGCTCACCGAGCGCAAGCGTCTGCTCGCTTTGCTGCTCGCGGCTGCCGACCCATCCGTCAAGTGCAGCGACCACATCAGCAGCGACGGAGCGTCGGTCTATCAGGAGGCCTGCCGTCACGGCGCGGAGGGCATCGTCTCAAAGCGTGCCGACAGCCCCTATATCTCCGGCCGCAACGCGAGCTGGCTCAAGCTGAAGTGCGGCCAGCGCCAGGAGTTCGTTATCGGTGGGTTCACCCTGCCCACCAAGGGCGGCGACGGTCTCGGTTCCCTGCTGCTCGGCTACCACGAAGGCGGCAAGCTTATCTACGCTGGCCGTGCCGGCACCGGCTTCACGCAAAAGTCACAGGGAGAGATACGAAAACGCCTCGAAGCGATCCGCGCCCCGAAGAGTTCCTTCGCCGCCGTCGGACCGGCCGAGCGCCGCGAAGGCCAGTGGGTGCGCCCTGAACTGGTTGCCGAAGTCGCCTTCAGCACTTGGACCGCTGACAACCTCGTGCGTCAGGCCTCCTTCAAAGGCCTGCGTGAGGACAAGTCGCCCGACGACGTCGTTCGCGAGCAGCCGCGTGAAGGACAACTCGCGCAGACCGCGCATCGCGCCCCAGCGCGAAAGAAGGCTCCTGCGAAAACCACCGTCGCGAACGACGCTCCTCCCTCGCATGCGAGCGAACACCTGCCCGCGCTCCCCCGACTCACGCATCCCGATAAGGTCCTCGACGCCGCCAGTGGTCTCACGAAGTTGCAGCTCGCGACCTACTACACCGAGATCGCCGAACACATCCTGCCATACATCGCCGAGCGGCCACTCACCATCGTGCGCTGCCCTGAGGGCACAGCCGCGCGCGGCATCTATCAGAAGCATGTCAAGGTCGGGCTGCCCAAGGGCATCACCGCCGTCGACATCGTCGATCGAGGCAGCGGCAAGGCCGAGCCCTACATCGTGCTGCACGATGCGCAGACCTTCGTCGACTTCGCGCAGCTGAACGTGCTTGAATTCCACCCCTGGGGCGCGCTCGCCTCCGACTACGAGCACCCCGACCGACTCGTCTTCGATCTCGACCCGGACGAAAAGCTCGACTGGCCCACACTCGCCGGCGCAGCCGACGAGGTCCGCAAACGGCTGAAGAAGCTCGGCCTCGAAAGCTTCCTCAAGAGCACCGGCGGCAAGGGCCTGCACGTCGTCGCGCCCATCGAGCCCGAACGCGACTGGCCCGCCATCAAGGAGTTCGCGCATCGCTTCGTGCTTGCGATGGAAGCGTCGAATCCGCAGCTCTATCTCACCAAGATGACCAAGGCCGCGCGCACCGGCCGAATCTATCTCGACTATCTACGTAATGACCGCGGCTCGACCGCCGTCGCGGCCTACTCACCACGCAACCGCCCCGGCGTGAACGTCTCGATGCCATTGGCCTGGAGCGAACTGAAGGCCGAAGCTCTGCCCCGCTGCGGTGTCGCTGGGTTCGACGCGTGGAAGAGCCGCCTCAAGCACGACCCCTGGGCCAAGCTCCCCACCACAAAGCAGCGGCTCACCGACCAAGCCGTCGCGGCAATCACCGACGCCAAAGCGCGCCGCTAGGCTCGTCAGCAGCGAACAATATTCTCGCCGGTCAAGCCCCGCGTCGCATTGCGCGTATCTACAACAAGCTGCGCCTCGCGCACGATCGCTCCGTAGTCGTAGCTCGAGTGATCCGTCACGATTAGGACGCAGTCATAGTCACCAATGCGATCGAGCGGCACACTCGTCATGTGCAGGTCGTAGTGACGGCCTCGGCCCACCGTAGGAAAGAACGGATCGTTGTAGTCGACCAGCGCGCCGCGCTGCTGCAGCAGCTCGATGATGGTCAGCGATGGCGACTCGCGCAGATCGTCGATGTCCCGCTTGTACGCCATGCCCAGCACCAGCACGCGTGAGCCGTTCAGCGGCTTGCGCCGTTGATTCAGGGCAGCCGCTGTCTCATCCACCACGTAGTAGGGCATGCGCCCGTTGATCTCGCCCGCCAGCTCGATAAAGCGCGTGCGAAAGTCGAACTGCTTCGCCTTCCACGACAGATAGAACGGATCAATGGGAATGCAGTGCCCGCCAAGCCCGGGTCCGGGATAGAACGGCTGAAACCCGAATGGCTTCGTCTTTGCCGCCTCGATCACTTCGAAGATGTCGATGTCCATGCGCGCGCACAGCTGCTTCAGCTCGTTCACCAGCGCAATGTTGACGGCGCGGTAGATATTTTCGAGCAGCTTCGTCATCTCCGCTGCTGCCGGCTTGCTGACGCGCACCGTGCGATTGAAGATGCTGCCGTAGAGTGCCGCCGCCAGCTCCGTCGCACCCGCATCCACGCCGCCCACCACCTTCGGAATATCGCGCCGCGCTACGGTATCGTTGCCCGGATCCTCGCGCTCCGGCGAGAACGCCACGTACACACCGCCGGTCTCGCCGTCCCGCACCACGCGCAGCCCGTCGCTGTTCCCGGCTTCGAGCAGCGGCACCATCACCTCTTCGGTGGTGCCCGGATAGGTCGTGCTCTCAAGCACGATCAACTGCCCCGCTTGCAGCCGCGGCGCCAGCGCGCGCACGGTGTCCGTGATGTAGCTCAGGTCAGGCTCGTGATACTCATTCAGCGGCGTCGGCACGCAGATCAGCACCACATCCATCTCGCGCAGGTGGTCGTAGTCGCTCGTGGCGGAGAAGCCCGCCGCACGCGCACGCGCAATTTCAGTCGGCGGAATGCGCACGATGTACGACCCGCTCCTGTTCAGCGTCTCCACCTTCGCCATGTCAATGTCGAAGCCGGTCACCGGAAATCGCTCTTCACAAAAGAGCAGCGCCAGTGGAAGTCCCACGTAGCCCAGCCCCACGATGCCGACACGCGCCGTGCGCTGCTCGATGCGCTGCCGCAGAACTGCTACGGCATCCGTTCCTGCCACTTCCATCTTGTTGGTTCCTCTCAGCGGCCGCTCGATCCGAAGCCGCGCTCGCCACGCCCGCTCTCCGCCAGATCGTCAACCACATCGACCCGCCAGTGCGTCGCCGTCCGCAGCGGCGTCATCTGCACGATCTTATCCCCCTTGCGCAGATGCACTGCAGCCTCGCCGCGCTCGAGCGCAACCGCGCGCAACACGCCAGCGGCGTCGCGCTCTTCGCGCAGCGTGTAGACCGGCTGGTTTACGTTGATGAGGCAGACCAGGATCTCGCCGCGATAGCCCGCATCGATGCGGCCACCCGCATAGGTCACCCCACGCGCCGCCATCGACGAGCGGTCACCCAGCACGAACCCATAGCCCTCTGGCGCCTCGACCGCAATGCCCGTGCGCACCCGTGACACCACGCCCGGCTCGAGCACCGTGTCTTCAAGCGCGTACAGGTCGTATCCCAGGTCGCTGCCCGGGTGCGCAACCGTGGGCGCCTTCGCATCCGGGTGCAGCAGCTTTACGTGTAGAACTGCATCTTGCTCGTTCGCTCGCACAGACTCCGATTCTACGGAGTCTGCCGCTACCTGGCCTTCGCGCCCTGCTCTTTCTTCTGCTTGGCCCAACGGCGGCGCTGTGCTTCTACAATCCGGCGGCGACCCTCAGGGCTGATCCGGCGCTTGCTGCCAGCCGTCGCGCCACGTCTTGGCAGGTCCAGGGCTGCCGTTACATCACGAGACTGGCGCAACAGGCTCCGGGCCGTTTCAAGTCGCTGGATCTCCTGATCGAGCGCAGCGATCATCTCAGTTCTGGTCATTGCCCCTCGTTGAATCGGTATTCGTAACAGCGGAGAGCCGCAAGCTCTCCCTCTCGGCAGTATCTTAGCAATAAAATGTGCAACAAATGTTGCGCATACTATTTCTCAAAATGAAAGTGACTTGACATGCCGGAGTGTCCGCAGCACTGGATAACAAACGATACACCTCAACTGGACCGAGTCGCCTCCGGCCCCTCGCTGCTGCTTTTGGATTACGACGGAACACTCGCTCCGTTCCACGATGACCGTATGCAGGCCGTTCCCTCGCACGCAATCGTCGAACGGCTGGAGCAATTGCTCGCACTCCCGTCCGTTCATCTCGCGCTCGTCACCGGACGCTCCGCGCGCGAACTGCGCTCACTGTTGCCGCACCACCTCGCTATCGAGATATGGGGCTCCCACGGACGCGAACATCTCGACGCAAATGGCGCGTATCGCACAACCGAACTCTCGCTGCCCCAACAGGCATCGCTCGATGAACTGGAGCTCGCACTCAGAAACGCCGGACTCGCGGCATCGATCGAGCGCAAGCCGGCATCGCTGGCCGCGCACTCGCGGCTGCTGCCCCCCGCAGCGCGCGCCACCCTCGAGCAGATCGCCCGCCGTATCTTTTCCGAACACGGCCAACCCGCAGGCCTCGAGCTCCTCGTCTTCGATGGCGGCATCGAATTACGCTCCGGTGACATCCATAAGGGACACGCCGTTCTTCACATGCTCACGCAATATCCCAACGCGATAGCCGCCTATCTCGGCGACGATGTCACTGACGAAGACGCCTTCGCTGCGCTCGATGCACGCGGGCTCACGGTCCTGGTCAGAGACGAGCCGCGCCCCACGCGCGCCGCGTTCTGGCTGCGCCCGCCGGATGAGCTGCTCGCCTTTCTCGATGCCTGGATCTCGGCTGCACGTCGCGCCTCTGCGCCCCATCTCACGTCTCCCGCGGCGGGTGCATGAAGCATTCCCACAGCCGTAAACATGAATCCGGGGAGCAGCATCGCCTGCTCGTGCTGTCGAACCGCCTGCCCGTCTCGGTCCGCGACGAAGGCGGCAAGCTCTCCGCGGTCCCCTCCAGCGGTGGCCTGGTCAGCGCACTTGTGCCCATCCTGGTTGCCTATGGCGGCACCTGGATCGGCAGCACCGGCCTGCCCACCACCGGCGAAGAGCACGAGGCCAAGGTGAAGAAGGTGCTCGCCGACAGCGCGCGCGCCACCTCTGTTCACTACCTGCCCGTCTTCCTCTCCGCAGAGGAGCAGACCAATTTCTATGAAGGCTTCTCGAACGAGATCCTCTGGCCGCTGTTCCATGACCTGCAATCGCGCTGCAACTTCGCGCCTCGCTACTGGGACTATTACCAGCGCGTCAATCGCCGCTTTGCCGCTGCCACGCTGCAGGCCTCACACCCTGGCGACGTACTGTGGATCCACGACTACCAGCTCATGCATGTCGCTGGTTACATCCGCGAGAAGCGTCAGGACGGCAAGCTTGCCTTTTTCATGCACATCCCGTTTCCTGCGCCTGACATCTTCGAGAAGCTGCCCTGGCGCGTCCCCATCCTCGAGGCCCTGCTCGCGCACAACCTGATCGGCCTGCAAACCCTCCGCGACCAGCGCAACCTGATCGCCTGCATCCGCACTTTTCTCCCGGATGCCATCCTCGAGCGCGACCAGGAGCACCGCCGGGTCAGCTATCGCGGTCGCAGCACCCGCATCCAGAGCTTCCCCATCAGCATCGATTTCGAGCGGTTTGCGCACGACGCAGCCGACGCCGAGGTGACCCGGCGCGCCGACCAGATTCGCAACCAGCTCCAGCCCGTGCAGATCGCCATCGGCGTCGATCGGCTCGACTACACCAAGGGCATTCCGGAGCGGCTGCGCGCCTTCGCCCGCATGCTTCGCGAATACCCGGACACGCGCTGCCGCGTCTCGCTCTACCAGGTTGTCGTGCCCAGCCGCGAGAACATCCCCGGGTACCGCCGCCTCATGCACGAGGTCGAGCAGCTCATCACACACATCAACGGCGAGTACACGCAGACCGGCTGGGTGCCCATTCACTACGTGCATCGCTCGCTGCCACGCGCCGAGTTGCTGGCACTCTACCGAGCCGCTAATGTCGCGCTCATCACGCCGCTCAAGGACGGCATGAACCTCGTCGCCAAGGAATTCTGCGCCGCGCGCGTGGAGAACGATGGCGTCCTCGTGCTAAGCGAGTTCGCCGGCAGTGCGCCGGAGCTGCACCGTGGTGCGCTGCTGGTCAATCCGTATGACGAGGTCGGCGTGGCCGCCGCAATTCATCGCGCGCTTAGCATGCCGGCCGCCGAGCAGCGCCGCCGCATGGTGCGCATGCGGGCGTGGATCCGCCGGCACGACATCCTCCACTGGCGGGATCACTTCTTTACCGCCCTCGAAGAGACGCCTACCCTGCGCACGACAGCAGGCTGAGTGCGATCGGCTTCCGCCGCTACGCCGACTTGCGCAGTTCGGTTCGCCGAGGCAGGGTCAGGAAGAACGCCGTGCCGTGATCCTCTTCGCCCTGCCTGCTCGAGACTTCAAGCCGGCCTTTGTGCTTCTCCACGATGCCCTTCGAGACCCACAGCCCAAGCCCGGTACCCGCATCCTTCTTCGTCGTGAAGAACGGCTCGAAGATACGCTCAAGCAGCGGCGGCTCGATCCCGTGCCCCGTATCTGACAGCGTGATCACCGCGTGCTGCGGATCGCCGCGCACCTCGATGCCCAGCAGGCCCTTCGCTTCCATCGCGTCCAGCGCATTCGACAGAAGATTCGCCAGCACCTGCCGCAGCTCGCCCGCAATCCCTTCGATCACCACGTTCTCTTCAATCTTGCGATTCACTTGGATCTGTCTGCCGTCAAGCTTGCGCTGATAGAGCGCCAGCACATCGCACACCAGCGTGCCCAGGTTGATCGGCTGCGGCTGGCTGGACTCACGATAGAAGCCCAGCGTCTGGCTCACGATGTGGCCCACCCGCCGCAGCTCCTCGCTCGCCATCTGCAGGTAGCGCGCCGCCGACGGCGGCAGCCCCTGGTCATGCATCGCCAGATACATCAGGTTCCCGACCGCTTCGAGCGGGTTATTGATCTCGTGCGCCACCGTCGCCGCCAGGCGGCCGGCCGCGGCCAGCTTCTCCGTGCGTCGCAGCAGGTCCTCGGCCACGTGCCGCTCATGCACATCTGTCGACGTGCCAAACCAGTGGGAGACCCCGCCCTTCGGATCCATCAACGCCTTGGCACGCGCCAGCACCCAGCGATAGCTGCCGTCCACGCACTCCATGCGGTGTTCGATCTCAAACGGCTGACGAGTCCGCATCGATAGCGCGAACAGCTCCGCCGTGTGCTGCTGGTCTTCCGGATGCACCAGCGCCAGCCAGTCGGCCACGTTGTTCCCCTTGCCCTTGCCGGTGAACTTCAGCCACTGCCCATTCACGTACTCCGGCTCACCGTTTGGCCCGGTGATCCACACCATCTGCGGGATCGCCTCCATCAGCTGCAACTGTTCGTCGCGCAGCTCCTGGAGCGCCAGTTCTTTGCCTTCCAGTGCACCGGTCAGGTGCTGCGCCTCTTCGAGCGCCCGCCGCTCGCGGCTCAGCAGCGCGTCGCGTTCGCTCACGTCGCGCAGCGTCACCACAGTCCCGCGCAGTTCGCCGTCCACCACCACCGTGTCCGCGCTATGCTCTACGTGGATTTGCGATCCATCGTGCCGCCACAGCGTCTCGACGCAGTTCCGCAGCGGATGCGTCTGGCTCTCGGGATCTCGCCAGAAGCGCACGATCGGGCACTCCTCGGCCGGGTACGGCTGCCCATCCTCCCGCTTCCCGTGCAGCAACTGGTGCAGATTGCGCCCAACCAGCTCCGCGGGGTCATAGCCCAGCATCTCCGCCGCGGCGCGATTCACAAACGTGCAGCGACCATCGCGATCAATGCCGTAGATGCCCTCCGCCGCCGAGTCGAGTAGCGCCGCACGCTCGCCATACAGCTCCCGGCGGGTCACGTCGAGCACGTGTTGACACGTAATGTCTTCAGTGACGCCGATCAGCGCCTGCGCCTCGCCCGTCGGACGCCGCAGCAATGACAAACTGATCGACACCCAGACCAGGGCGCCGCCGCGACTCGGCATGCGAGCCTCTTGCCGCGCGATCTCCTTCTCGCCGGCGGCCAGCCGCTCCAGATCCTGTCGCAGCGCATCGCGGTCTTCGCTATCAGTCAGCTCGACCAGCGTTCGATTCGTCAGCTCGGCCGACGCGTGCCCCAGCATCTCGCCGAAGGCGGCATTGGCATAGCGCACCCTTCCCGCGAGGTCGAGCAGCACGACTCCCGCCGTCACTGTCTCGATCGTCTCGTGAACCAAGGTCTCCGGCGATACCTGGGAGACAACGTCACTCAGGGCATCCGTAGGCGAGTCGTGCAAACAGGCACCCTCATTTTCAAGAAATCCGCGCAGTATCCATGGACCAGGTTCACCTGGCGCGCGCGCTGCCACGCCCACCTACCGACCTGGGGTTGCCCGGCGTGTCGCGCTCTTTTTCACTTCATGAAGGAGACAGCGGCGCAAAGCCCGGCAGTCGATAGGAGTGCACATTCGGGCCATGAGATGGCTGTCCGGCTTCACTTCGCCTGTAATAGTCGCGAGAGGGCTCTCCGGAGTCACTCAGGCCGGGAGCGGAGCACGGCGACGCTCCCTGGAGGTAGTTCGATACTACCACTGTTACATGCAACGCCCGCTTCACTGCCGGCGATCAGGCTCTGGCACCCGGCCAGCGGAAGCCGCACCGCCTTGTCACCAGCATTGAACGCGACCTCGATCGACCCGCGATCCATCCGCAGCCACTTATCCGCCTCGTTGTACTGCACCTTGACGTCGTCCAGCCGCGGACAGGTCAGTGCCGCCTCCGCATGGCGCAGCGCGATCAGTTGGCGATACCACGCAAGCATCTCGGCATGCTCGCCCTCGCCGGCCTCCTCCCACCGCAGCTTTGAGCGACGGAAGGTCGCCTCATCCTGCGGGTCCGGCACCTCCTCCGGCGACCAGCCAAAGGCCACAAACTCCCGCCGCCGCCCCTCGGACACCAGCCGGCCCAGCTCCTGGTCCTGGAAGTCCGTGAAGTACTGAAACGGAGCAGACGCAGCGAACTCCTCGCCCGCGAACAGCATCGGCACGAACGGACCCAGCAGCACCAGCGCCGCTCCGATCTTCGCGCGCCCCAATCCACTCAGGTGGTGCAGCCGATCCCCCTGCGCCCGGTTGCCGATCTGGTCGTGGTTTTGGATGTAGCCCAGGAACCGATCCGCCGGCATCCCCCGCGCCGGATGCCCATGCCGCCGCCGCCGATACGTCGAGTACTGCCCCTGGTACACGAACACCTCACGCAGCGAGGACGCCAGCGCCTCCATGCTGCCGAAGTCCGCGTAGTAGCCGTCGCGCTCCCCTGTCAGCACCGACCACAGCGCATGGTGGAAGTCATCGCTCCACTGCGCGTCCAGTCCGTATCCGCCCGCCTCGCGCGCGCGCACCAGTCGCGGATCGTTCAGGTCGCTTTCCGCGATCACCAGCGAATGCCGCCCCGTGTGGTTCGACAGCTCGCGAACCGAGTCCTCCAGCTCCTCAAGGAAGTGCTTCGCCGAGCGGTCCACAAACGCATGCACCGCATCCACCCGCAGCCCGTCGAAGTGGTAATCGCGCAGCCACATTATCGCGTTCTCGATGAAGAACGCGCGCACCTCGGCCGAGCCGGCATCCTCGAAGTTCACCGCGCCACCCCACGGCGTCTCATGCTTCTCCGTAATGTATGGACCGAACTTGCCGGTGTAGTTCCCGCTCGGGCCGAAGTGGTTGTAAACCACGTCGATCAGCACCGCGAGCCCCGTCGCATGCGCCCGGTCCACAAACCGCTTCACCGCCTCCGGTCCGCCATACGCCGGCAGCGGCGCCGACAGCGCTACGCCGTCGTACCCCCACCCGCGCGATCCCTCCGCCGCAGCCAGTGGCATCAGCTCCACATACGTCACACCCAGATCGCGCAGGTACTCCAGCTTCTCCGCCGCCGCGTCGAGCGTGCCCTCCGGAGTAAACGTGCCCACGTGCAGTTCATAAATCACCGCCGAGCCCAGCACCGGTGGCCGCCACGACCCATCGGTCCACGCGAAGGCCTGATGATCCACCACCTCCGAAAGCCCGTGCACCCCATCCGGCTGCGACGCCGAGCGAGGATCCGGCACCGGCTGCTCCTCCCCGTTCAACAGGAAGCCGTAGCGCGACCCCGGTCCCGCACTCTCCACCTGAACCGACCACCAGCCGCGCTCGCCACGCTGCATCTCGTGACGTTCGCCGTTCACCAGCACGGCCATCTGTTCTGCGCGGGGCCCCACACACGAAACCTGTACATAAGCTGTTCTCTCGCTCCACTTTCAGTCACGAATGCTTTTGTCCGTAAGATGCGCCAGCTACTCGCAACTGTTCAGGACTGCGGGTGTCCCCCAGCTATGGCATCCAAACAGACGGTGCGCACGCGACTGATTTCTCGTTCCTCCGCACTGCCCGCGCCCGAACCTCGCGGCTCGGCCGACAGCCTCGCCGTGCCCAGCCCTCAGCGTGTCGGAACCGTCCGCATCGGTATCTCCGGCTGGAACTACACACCGTGGCGTGGCGTCTTCTATCCGCCCGGACTTAAGCAGCGCGAAGAGCTCACCTTCGCCGCCAGCCGATTCTCCACCATCGAGATCAACGGCACGTTCTATTCCCTGCAGCGCCCCTCCAGCTTCGCACGCTGGGCTGCGGAGACACCGCCCGGCTTCGTCTTCAGCATCAAGGGCCCGCGCTTCATCACGCACATGAAAAAGCTCCGCGACGTGGAGCAGCCGCTCGCGAACTTCTTTGCCTCCGGCCTGCTTGCGCTCGGATCGAAGCTCGGCCCCATCCTCTGGCAGTTCCCGCCGCAGTTCCCCTTTCACCCCGAACGGCTGGAGGCTTTCTTCCAGCTCCTGCCAACTACAACGGAAGACGCCGCCGTGCTCAGCCGCCGCCATGGTGAGCGACTGATCGGCCGCGCGCTGACCGAAACCGACCAGACCCGCCCGCTCCGTTACGCCATCGAGATACGTCACAACACCTGTGTCGTTCCCGAGTTCGTCGCTCTGCTGCGCCGCTACGGCATCGCTCTGGTCTGCGCCGACACCGTCGAGTGGCCCCGGCTGGTCGATGCCACCACCGACTTCGTCTATCTGCGCCTGCATGGCTCCCGCGAGCTCTACGCCAGCGGCTACGGACGAACCGCCATTGCCACCTGGGCCGATCGCATCCGCGCCTGGACAACAGGCGAGCCACCCTCCGGTCCACGCGTTGCCCCGTTCGCGCCAAGCGAGGCCATTCCCCACGACGTCTACTGCTACTTCGACAACGACATCAAGGTCCGCGCCCCGTTCGACGCCGAAGCCCTCGAACGCCGCGTGCGCCGCCTCGCTCTCGCCTCCCGCTGAACCCGTAGGCTCGAGCATTCTCGCGCCATTCACAGGCAGGAATCGACCTCCGCACACATAGTCGCTTTCCCCGCCGCTCGCGCGAAACGTGCGCCCCACCCGCGGCACCATCCGGCTAAGAAGAACCGATCTGTGCCCTCCAGCGGCACAAATTCACACCCGGCCGGCGCAGCGCGGGCACACGCCCGACCTCTCGTGCCGTCCCGTTCACCCGGGCACGCCCACGTGCGTCTGCCCACACACGGAGGACCTCTATGTCATCACCCGATCGCCCAAACATCAGCCTGCCCAGTGGCTTCCATTTCAATCAGGTGCCGCCACGGCTTCACATCGGCGCGCTTGAAGGCCTCATCCTGCCGCCATCGCTCGGTCCGCTCGCCGACTTCACCGGCAACTGGGCGGGCCACGGCTTCAACACCATCTTCCGCCCCGATAACAGCGTCACTCCCACCCAGCTCCCCAACCCCTCCACGCAGGGCGACAACGTGCTCGAGATCAACCTCACCTCCGAGGATCTCGCCTTCTCACCCAGCCTCGGCTCTGTCCCCAACCGCGGCACCACACCGCAGGGCGATCTCTTCCTCAACGGCGTGCCCTACCTCCAGACCATCCAGGACGTCACCAATCCAGCCATGCCCGTCGGCATTCACGTCGAGCCCGGCCTCTGGATGAACGTGCCCGGCAGCAACAGTCCGTCCGAGCCCGCGAACGTCGTCCGCATGGCCTCCATCCCGCACGGCACCACCATCCAGGCGCAGGGCACCGGCATCTTCCGCGCCGGTCCGCCGACCATCCCGCCCGTCGACATCACGCCCTTCCCCATCGGGCAGCCCGGGAACAAGATCCGCTTCCCCAGCCAGACCGCCAGCAATGCCGGTACGCGGCGCATTCCGCAGGACCTCTCGTCCTTCATCGCGGCGGGCACCATCACGCAGGCCATGCTGGACGACCCGAACTCGTTCCTCCGCAATCACATCGCGCACCAGACGATCATCAACAACACCGTGATCCAGGTCTCGACCCTGGCCCCGCCGTCTTCGATCGCCACCGGCGGCGGCACAGACAACATCGCCTTCCTCCAGGGGCCGCCACAGAACGCCAACGCCTTCCGCATGGATGCCACCTTCTGGATCGAAACCGTCGAGGTCTTCATCCCCATCCCGGTCCACAAACCAGGGCAGCCGCCCATCGTCATCCCCGGGCAGGCGAGCGGCGTTCGCGCTCCCATTCCCAGCTTCATCGTCCAGCCGCCCACCGAGATCCTCGTCCCGCGCACGCTGCACTTCACCTTCCTGCAGATCCAGTACAGCCAGACCGTCTTCCTCAACTTCGCAGGCCTCACGTGGCCACACGTCTCCGTCGCCACCCTGCTCCCCGTCAACAACATCCCCATCCCACCCAGCGCCTGGGCATAGACAACACACGCAGGCCGCCCCAGCCAGTCAGCGGCGCTGGGGCGGCCTGAGTCTTCTCTTCATGTCAGTTCACAGCAGGCTGACCTCCATCTCCACCGAATGGCCGATGTCGCCCGCAGTCGCTGGCCACGTATGATCCGGCCACTCGCATGAACGCCACTGCCACTGCACCCGCGCCGAACCCCGTCCGCCGACGCACGCTCGAGATCACCCTCAGCATCGTCGCCGCGCTCGCCATCGTGCTCATCTTCTGGAGCCAGCAGCGCTACCCCTCGCTGCTCAAAAAACTCCACACCGGCCAGTCGGTACAGATCAAGGGCGGCCTCTCCTTCGACGCGCTGCTCCCCGTGCAGCCGCAGATGCCCGCCGGCACCCGCATCCTGCGCACGAGCGTGAACTGGCTCTGGACCAACCGCTTCGGCATGTACTTCGCGATCCCCTTCGGCGCGGCCGCCATGACGCTGCTCAGCCAGACAGACCGCAGCCGCCGCTTCGCCTCGCCGGCCGGCAACGTCCTCTGCGGTGCCGTCGCCGGCATGCCGCTCGGTGTCTGCGCCAACTGCGCCACGCCCATCGGTCAGGGCCTGCTCGACACCGGCGCCAGCACCCGCATGGCCGTCGCCACCATGGTCAGCTCGCCCATGTTCAACCCCGTCGTCATCGCGATGTCCTTCGTGCTCTTCCCCGCATCGCTCGCCGGCGCGCGCCTCGCGGTCGCCGCCGCCGTCATGGCACTGCTGCCCTGGATCGTCCCCGAGCAGGCGCCCCGCATCCGCACCCTCTCGCTCGGCCCCGTGCCGGAGGCGCTCTCCGCACGCGTCCTCGCCTTCGCGCGCACCTACCTGCGCAATCTGTTCCGCCTGCTGTTACAAACGCTGCCCTGGATGCTGCTTGCCGCCGTGCTCGGCGCGCTCCTGGTCGAAGCCGTGCCCGCCTACGGCACCCACCTGCACGTCTCGGTCTTCGGCGTCATCGCCGTCGCCATCCTCGGCACCGTGCTGCCCGTCCCCATGGCGTTCGATGTCGCACTCGCCTTCGTGCTCTCGCGCTCCGGCGTCCCCACGCCCTACGTCGCCGCGCTGCTCTGCACTCTCGGCCCCGTCTCCATCTACTCGCTCAGCGCACTCGGTCAGCAGCTAGGCCGCCGCGTCCCCCTGCGCCTCGCCGGCACGGTCGCCGCGCTCGGCTGCGTCGTCGGCTGGCTCACCCTCTGGGTCCACCCCGGCCGCTAAGTCCCAGCTCAGAACTAAGCTCCCGCATACACCGGCGCCACTCCATCGAGCGCCGGCAAGAGCACCGGCAGCACCTCCACCCGCAGCCGCCCCGCCTGCACCGCGGGATCGCCCTGCACCAGTGCCTGCGCGTTCGCCACCGACGAAGCGCGGATCAGCAGCACCCCCGCAAACTCGCTCTCTTCGAGCAGCACCGGGCCCGCCCCCAGGTAGCGCCCCGCCTCCGCCTGCTCGCGCAGATACGCCAGGTGCCGCGGCAGCAGCTCTGCCGCCTCCGGCCCCTCGATCTCGTTCCATCGCGGACCGCGCCGCAGCAGCCCCACGAAGTAAGGCTTCAGGTTCTTCGGCACGTCACGCATGCCCGTCTCGTTCGGCTGTCGCTCTTCCGTCATCGTGCCTTCATCATGGCATCTCGGACACGGTCCTGTGTGCATGCGGAGGACGCCGTCGCGCTGCTATCCTTCCCGCACTTCTCAGGAGTGCCATGCGCCGCGCCCTGCTTGCTCTGCTGCTCGTGCTGTCCTGCTGCGCCGCTCTTGCGCAGACGCACGAGGCCGCGCACTACACCGGCTCCGCCGCCTGCCGCGGGTGCCACCAGGCCGACTACGACGGCTGGCGGCAAACCCGCATGGCCAACGTCGTGCGCAACCCGCACGAGCACCCCGACGCCGTGCTCGGCGACTTCACCCATCCCGACCCGGCCCGCACCTTCTCGCTCGACGAGGTCGCCTTCGTCTACGGCAGCCGCTACAAGCAGCGTTACTTCGCGAAGCAGGGAAACACCTTCTACCCCTTGCCCGCGCAGTGGGACATCGTGCACAAGCGCTGGCTGCCCTACCACGTCGCCGATGGCACCGACTGGTGGACACCCCACTACGGCAAGACCAACGCCGAGCGACCGACCGGCCCCACCTGCGATGGTTGTCACTCCGTCGGTTACAATCTGGCCACCCGGCAGCTTGTCGAGTGGAACGTCGGCTGCGAAGCTTGCCACGGCCCCGGCAGCGAACACGTCGCCCACCCCACGAAGAAGAACATCGTCAACCCGGAGACGCTCGACTCGGTCCGCGGCAATGACGTCTGCCTGCAGTGCCATTCCCAGGGCCGCCCCGCCGTGCTGCCCGTCTCCGTCCGCCAGCCCGACGGCACCACTCACCCCGAGTACCCCGACTATCCCGTCGGCTACCATCCCGGCGACCGGCTCGCCGATGTCTGGCGCCTCGAGATCGCCACCCCCGGCACCGAGGACTTCTACTACTACCGCGACGGCTCCGCCCACAAGAACCGCATGCAGGGCAATGACTGGGTGCAGAGCAACATGTATCACCGCGAGTTACGTTGCTTCGACTGTCACCAGGTTCACTCCAACCAGAACCCGTCCAACCTCATCGCCACCGGCAACGCGCTCTGCCTGCGCTGCCACACGGCAGAGAACCCCGCCGGCCTCAAGGGCACAGTCCCTGAGCACACGCACCACGCCGCCAACAGCGCCGGTTCACAGTGCATCGCCTGCCACATGCCGCACATCGCGCAGACGCTCAATAACAAGCAGGACGGCAGCCTTTTCGTCGCCAGCCACACCTTCCGCTTTCTCAGCCCCACCCTCACCGACACCTCCGGCGTCCCCAACCCCTGCACCACCTGCCACAAAGACAAATCCACCGCCTGGGCCACCGAGCAGTTGCGCTCCTGGAAGACCACCAGCCCCTGGCGCGTCGCAAACTAACAGGAACCACCCGAGCCGGACTGCTGCTGCGATAGAAGCCCACCATCGTTGACGCCAGCCCCTCAGTCGCCGTAAACTAAAATCATTAGCTTATTCACTACTTGCAATAGCTAAGAGGTGAGACGACTTGACACAACCATCCACTGCTTCGAAACCCCACAGCCGCGACCTCCCGGCCGTCTCTGACAACCCAGCCCAGAGGCTGCCCATTGGCCAGCGCTTCCTCGCCTTCGATGACACGGGAGGACCGGGCCCTTTGGTCATCGCACTCCCTGGTATGGGCGATCTTCGCGGGGAATATCGCTACCTCACGCCCTATCTCACCGGCGCCGGGTACCGCGTCGTCACCGTCGATGTACGCGGACACGGCGGCAGCAGCCCACAGTGGGACGACTATTCCGCTCGCGCCATCGGGCAGGATGTCCTCGCTCTCATGGCACACCTCGGCCACGGCAAGGCCATCCTGATCGGCAATTCGTTCTCCGCCGGATCGGCCTTGTGGGCTGCTCATGAGGCGCCACACAAGGTAACTGCAACAGTGCTCATCGGGCCCGTGCTGCGCGATGCAAAGCACATCCCCTGGTATCTGCAGGCACTGCTCGCCGTCGGTCTGGGCGGACCGTGGCGCGTCTCTTTCTGGATCACCTACTGGACAAGCCTCTTCCCCATGCGCAAGCCCTCGGACTTCAAACGCTATCGCGACACCTTGCGCAACAGCTTGAGGGAACCTGGACGCATGAACGCCCTGAAGCGCATGATCGCTCTCTCGAAGTCGGACACTGAAGCCATGCTCACGAACACAGGTATGCCCGGGCTGGTCATCATGGGGACGAAGGATCCCGACTTCCCCGACGCCACTGCCGAGGCCGAGTGGGCTGCGGGTCGGCTCGGCGCCAAGCTTCTCCTCATCCAGGGCGCCGGGCACTATCCGCAAGCAGAAGTGCCGGAAGAAGTGGGGCCTGCAATCGTTCGCTTTCTCGCGGGTGATCGTTCCTGAATGGCGCGCGCCGGCCTCGACGTCACCATCGTGCTCAACGCGGCCATCGCGATCGCCGACTCTTCCGGGTTGGCATCGCTCACGATCGCAGAACTGGCAGCTTCGCTCGGTGTCAAGCCGCCCTCGCTCTACAACCACATCGAGAGTCTCGACAAGCTCAAGGACAATCTCACCACTCACGGTCTGCTGCTCCTCCTCGACCGTTCGCGCGATGCGATGGCTGGTGTGGCAGGACGAGACGCCCTCCATGCGCTGGGACATTCGCAGCGGCAGTTTGCCAGGGAACATCCCGGCCTCTGGGCAGCCACGCAGTTGCCGATCGCCGGATGGAGTGACGCGTCGCAGAAAGCAGCGGACGCTTACCTGGCACTCGTCCTGGCCGTTCTGCGCGGATACGGCACAACCGGTGACGCGGCCATCCACGCCACCCGCGTCATCCGCGCCTCCTTGCGAGGCTTCATCGACCTCGAACTAGGCGGCGGCTTCGGCTTGCCCCAAAAGTTGGACGTGAGCTTCCAAACATTGCTGACCATGATGGACGCCGCCCTGCAAAACAACACCGCCCATCGTCCCCAGCCCAGGAAGAAGCGACCCTAGCCTCTCCGCCACACAAGACATCCGCCCCTGCTTCCTCTCAGGCATCTGCTTCTTGATCCCTGTTCCCTCTTCCCTATCCTTTTACAATTCCTCCATGCCCGCCGAGCGTCTCTACTACGCCGACTCCACGCTCACCCGCTTCACCGCCAACGTCACCGACATCCGCGAGCGCTCCCGCACCGCCGGCGCATCGCTCTGGCAGATCGCGCTCAACCGCACTGCCTTTTACCCCACCAGCGGCGGCCAGCCCTTTGACGCCGGCACCCTGCGTGCCACCGCGCCCAGCGGCGCAGCGCTCGATGTCCCCATCGTCGATGTCGAGGAGGATGACTCCGGCGAAGTCTGGCACCTCACCTCGAAGCCATTGCTCGCCGGCACCGCCGTCGAGGGCGCCATCGACACCGCGCGCCGTCGCGATCACATGCAGCAACACTCCGGTCAGCACCTGCTCTCCGCGCTCTTTCACCAGGAGCTCGGCGCCGCCACCGTCTCCTTCCACCTCGGCGATACCGTTTCAACCATCGATCTCGAGAAAACGAACCCCGACAACCCCGATCTAAGCACCGCCAACCTCGCACGTATCGAGCAGCTCGCCAACAGCGTCGTCGCCGAAGCCCGGCCCATGACCGTCCGCACCGTCGCTGCCGAAGAGGCAGAGCGCCTCCTCGCCGCCGGCCGCATGCGCAAGCTGCCGCCACGCCAGGGCGACCTCCGCCTCGTCGTCATCCCCGGCGTGGACGCCGAAAGCACAGAGCTCGACCTCAATGCCTGCGGCGGCACGCACGTCGCCAGCACCAGCCAGATCGGTACGGTCCTGCTGCGCGGCACCGAGCGCGTGCGCAAAACGCTGCGCGTCAGCTTCGTCTGCGGCGACCGCGCCCTCCGCGCCGCCCGTGAAGACGATGCCCTGCTCACCCAGCTCAGCCGCGAGCTCTCCGCCGGCCGCACCGACCTCCCCGCCACCCTGCAGCGCCTCCGCGCCGAGCAGAAGTCCGCCGCAAAGGAACGCCAGGCGCTCCGGGAAGAACTCGCCAACTACCACGCTGCCCGCCTGCTGGTCGAAGACCCGCCCGTGCACGACCTGCGCGTCATCCGCCGCAACTTCCCGGATCGCGACCTCGACTACGTCAAGCTGCTCGCATCCCGCGTCACCAGCGCCGCCGCGCACACCGTCGCGCTCCTCGCCACCCCAGCGCCTGCCCAGGAGAGCGAGCCCATGGTCACGCTCGTTGTCGCCTGCAGCCCCGACCTGAACAGCCCGTCGGCCAACGCGAAGCGCGCCGGGAGCGATCCCGACGCCGCACCATCGCTCGGCATCGACGCCGGCCAGCTGCTCAAGTCCGCCACTAACGGTCGCGGCGGCGGCTCCTCCACCCTCGCTCAAGGCGTGCTGCCCGCAGCCCGCCTTGACGCCGCGCTCAGCGCCCTCGCCGCGACGCTGCGCGGCTGATGCCATCCGCAGCGGGACACACCCGGCCGACCCTGCTATATTCAGGCAAGGCCACTCCCGCCGATGTGGGGCTATAGCTCAGCTGGGAGAGCGCACCGTTCGCAACGGTGAGGTCGTCGGTTCGATCCCGACTAGCTCCACCAATCCTGTAGACGACAATTCCGCGTCGAGCCGGTCCGGCTCAACAAAAACGCGTGCCCCGGGGCACGCGTTTTCTGCTTTCGATGCGGTCCGCCATTCGCTCGTCCCTTCACAAGACCCGCGAAGCGTCCCCTTACGCACACACGTATGCGCGCGCCGTCACAGCCAGCAGGCATATCGATCGACTCAGTTGTGTCAGAGGAGACCCGCGCAGCCCAACCAGCGGGCGACACCGGAGCCCGCCCCCCACAGCACGCACGCGAGTGCGCCCGCCCGGACGGCCAGTCCTATTTTTCGATCTCGACACCGCGCCAGAAGGCGACGTGATTCTTCACCTGCTTGGCCGCAGGCTTCGGGTCGGGGTAGTACCAGGCAGCATCCTGATTCTCCTGCCCGTCCACGATGATCGTGTAGTAGCGGGCCTGCCCCTTCCAGGGACAGGTCGAGGTCGTCGAGCTTGGCCGCAGGAACTCGCGGTTCACCGAGCTGTCCGGGAAGTACAGGTTCCCCTCCACCGTCTCCACAGTCTCGCTCTCCGCAATTACTTTGCCGTTCCAGGTCGCCTTCGCCATAGGTCTCGGTCGCCTCTCTTCAAAGTCCACGCAGTACAGTAACAGATTCCGCCTGCCGCCGCTTTGCCCTGCGGCCACGCAGAAAAGGACGCAGCCAGGCGGCCTCTTCGAGGTCCTTCGCCTGACCACGTCCCTCTACTGAACGGGAGGCCTCCCAGGGGGAGGCCAGCGCTCTAGTGATCCATCATGCCGCTGGAGCCCTTCATTTCCTTCGCGGATGTGACCTTGTCGATATGAATGCTCTTGGCCGACTCATCGGCCTTCGCCATCACGGTCACGGACTTGCCGTAGTCGTCGGTCACCGCATCCGGATTGTCGATCGTCCACACGTTCTTCTTCGCGTCCACGAACACCGGCTTCTCGCCGCCGCTGATGCACTTCTTCACGCAGCTCGCATCGGGCGCGCTCGCGTTGTGCGTGGCTCCGCACTTCGAATCGCTGATGTAGCCCATCAGCTTGGTCGACTTGCCCATATCGGCGGCCATCGCCACACTGCTACAGGCCAACAGCGCCAGAATCATTTTCTTGTTCATACAGTCCTCCGGGGGCAGGGGTGCTCCCACGCCCACCCTTGTAGTCCTTCGAGGCCTCCGGGTGCAAGTTGCAACATTCACCGCACGCACGAAAGTCAGGCGAACAGCTCTCGCATTACCCCCGGGAGAGCGCTGCCGCCCGTCGCTTCTCCACGCCGGCCACCATCAACTCCAGCCGCTGCCGCGCCAACTGGCTTCGATCCGTCAGCCGCTGCATCTGGATCAGGAATTGCGGTGCGGTGGTGCGGATCTCGTCCAGCATCGGCCAGAACTTGGCCGCCACCAGGAACGGCTCGGCATTCGTGTCCAGAAACAACTCCGGGTTCAGCACACCGTGGTTCACCAGCGCCGTCGCCATCTCCCAGTACGTGGTCACCTGCCGGAACCAGCAGTTCTTCTCCCCGCCGAAGTCCGCAAGAATCGTCCGCACCTCATCGGCCGACGTCGGCCAGAACTCTGCCGTCATCCACGTCCGCGCCCGCCGCAGCACCGGCTCCTGCCGCAGCTCATACAGCTTCAGAATCGTGACCGCATCCTCGCGCCCCGCCAATGTCTCCACGTGCTCTCCTTGCCGTCGGGACTAGTCTACGGTGCTACCCCGGAAGTTGGCAGCAAGGCCCGCCAAGGCCATTGATCCTGCTTGCATCGCATAGCCAACTCACGTCACAGTCCATTGTTGCTACGCGGCAGCAGATGCCCAAGCGATGCACAAAACGAAAGCGGCCAGCACCCTCGCTGACCGCTCCTAAGCCGACCGCCTTACTCGCCGACCTCAAGCCACCGGCTGCACCTCAGCCGGCGCCTTCCGCCGCGGCGCTGCCGGGGCTTCTTCTTCCTTCGGCGCATCGCGCAGCTTCTTCGAATAGCTGCACGTCACCGTCGCTGCTTCCTCGTCGTCGCCCTTCTTCTTCCGCTTGGACACCTTCTCGTCCGCGGCCGCGGGCTTTTTGTTGTTCGGGCAGGTGAGATACACACCCGACTTCAGCGTCTTCTCAATCAGGTACGGTGAGCCGCACTCCGGGCACTTCTTCGGCACCGGCTTGCCATTTGCCGTGAAGTCGCACTTCGGGTACCGCGTGCAGCCATAGAACGTCGTCCCGAAGCGCGTCTTCCGCTCGGCAATGTCGCCCTGTTCGCACGTCGGGCACTTCATGCCCTCCACCAGGTTCTGCTTGATGTACTTGCACTCCGGGTAGCCCGAGCACGACACGAACTCACCGAAACGGCCCGTCCGCCGCACCAGGTCCTTGCCGCAGCTTGGGCAGGGCTCGCCGATCGGCACTGGCGGCTTCTGTTGCTCGCGGCTCGTCAACCGGCGCACCGTCTTGCACGGCGGGTCTTCGTTGTACCCCGGGCATGCCATGAACGGCCCAAACGGCCCGTTGCGCAGCAACATCACGCGCCCGCACGCCTCGCAGTACTCGTCTTCCTTCTCGTCCGCATTCTCCAGCTGCGGCTTCGTCGCGAAGTTCTCCTTCGTGAACGAGCAGGAATCCTTCTTCTTCTTGTCGTACGTGCTGCACGCGTAAAACGTGCCGAACTTGCCCCACTTCATCACCAGCGGCGAGCCGCACCGATCGCACGTCTCATCGGTGGCCTTCTCCATCCGCTTCACGTTTTCCATGTGCTCGCCCGCGTGCTCGAGCTCCTTGCGGAAGTGGCTGTAGAAGCCCTTCAGCAGGTCGGTCCAGCGCTCCTTGCCGTCCTCAATGTCGTCCAGCTCCTCTTCGAGCTTTGCAGTGTACTCCACATTGAAGATGTACGGGAAGTTCGCCACCAGCAGGTCCGTCACCACCAGGCCGATCTCGGTCGGCAGGAACTTCGCGCCGCGCCCCTGGCCCACCTTCTGCACGTACTCGCGCTCCTGGATCGTCGATAGAATCGTCGCGTACGTCGATGGGCGGCCAATGCCCCGCTCCTCGAGCGTCTTCACCAGCGACGCCTCGTTGTAGCGCGGCGGCGGCTCCGTGAACTTCTGCTCGTGCTTCAGCTCTTCGAGCGACAGCGCCTGCCCCGCGTTCAGATCGGGCAGCTTGTTCTTGAGCGCGTCGTCGTCCTCATCCTTCGCGTCCTTGGCTTCCTCATACACCTTCAGATAGCCATCGAACTTCAGGATCGAACCGGTGACGCGGAAATCGTAACGGCGCTGGTTTCCAGTTGCGCGTGCTTCGATCTCGACGATCGTCTGATCGAACACCGCCGGCACCATCTGCGAAGCCACATAGCGTCGCCAGATCAGCTGGTACATCCGGAACTGCTCGTCGCTCAGGTAGCGCTTCAGCGAGTCCGGCGTGCGCGACACATCCGTCGGCCGGATCGCCTCGTGCGCGTCCTGCGCATCCTTCTTGCTCTTGAAGCTGTTCGGCGTCTCCGGCAGGTACTTCGGGCCAACCTCGCCCGCAATGTACTTCCGCACATCCGCGACCGCATCGGGCGACACGCGCGTCGAATCGGTACGCATGTACGTGATCAGGCCGACTGCGCCCTCGCTGCCGATCTCGATGCCCTCATACAGCCGCTGCGCCACACCCATCGTGCGCTTGACCGAGAAGCCCAGCTGCCGCGACGCATCCTGCTGCAAACGGCTCGTCGTGAACGGAGCCGCGGGATTCTTCCGCCGCTCCTTACGCTCCACCTCGCGCACCGACCAGCGCGCGCCTTCGAGCGCCGCCAGCGTCTCCTTCGTGATCGCCTCGTTCGGCAGCGCGTTGCCGCTCACCGTCTCGACCTTCGCCGGCTGGCCATCGATCCCGACAAACCGCGCCGTGAACGCTGCATCGTCCTTCGCGCTGGCCTTCAGGTCGGCATCGATTGTCCAGTACTCGACTGGATTGAATGCCTTGATCTCCCGCTCACGCTCGACGATCAGCCGCAGCGCCACCGTCTGCACGCGGCCCGCGGATAGTCCGCGGCGCACCTTGTCCCACAAGAGCGGCGAAATCTGGTAGCCCACAATGCGATCGAGCACGCGCCGCGTCGTCTGCGCATCGACCAGGTTGCGATCCACCTCGCGCGGGTGCTCAAACGCCGCCCGCACTGCCTTCGGCGTGATCTCGTTGAATGTGACGCGCTGGATCGTGCGCGTTCCGGAGATCGTGCGCAGCTCATCTTCCAGGTGCGCGGCAATCGCCTCACCCTCGCGGTCCGGGTCAGGCGCCAGGTACACAGACGGCACCTTCATGGCCAGCTTCTTCAGCCGGTCCATCACCTTCACCTTGTCCGGCATCACGATCAGGTCCGGCTCGAAGCTCTCGTTCTCGAGCTCCACCCCGATCTTGTTTTTCGGCAGGTCCTTCACGTGGCCAATCGAGGCCTCGACGACGAAATCCTTGCCCAGGTACTTCCCAATAGATTTCGCCTTCGCAGGCGACTCGACAATCACTAATGCTTTACTCACTGCTTCCCCTTCACTTCCGCCTGCTCTCCGTTCCGGCCGCGGATCTGCCGGTCCACCCCGTGCTGGCGATGGTCAGGTTGTGCGGAGACGCCGACCTTCCGGCTCCTCCGGTTGAATTCCCGGTACGCTACCACGCCTCTGCCACCGGGGCCAAACCCCGGCTGTTCTCAGGACGCTCTCCGACTTCCATCCCAGACGCTTTCGAAGACACCGTCCAGACGTGCCCAATCGAACCCGGAGGCGCTGTTTTGTGACAGTAAAGGCCCGTTTGCGACACGTGCTGCTTCAGACGCGTGTCCGGCCATTCCGTCGCATCCCGGTGCCGCTATCCTTTGGGACTCCCAATCTTTTTGGGACTACAGACATCTGTAACAACCCCATCCTGTGCCGGATGAACCTCCCGGACTAGAGCCGCCGAACGTAGTTCTTGCCCGGCAACTGGCGGATATAGTTGTTCAGCTCAAGCTCGAAGAGAGCGGTAAAGATCTCAGCCGACGTGACTTGCCCGTCCAGCCGTTCCAGCAGCTCTTCGATGTGCAGGGCTTCATCCAGCCTGAGGTGACCATACACCGCCGCCTCGGGAGGCGTCAGTGGTGGGCCCGGCGGGAGAGCCGTATTCGCAGCCTGGAGTACTGATGCAGTCACCCCCCTCTGCGATGCGGAACCGTCTTCCGCCCCGGCAAACAGGGCCGTCTGCACACCCGATTCCGAGCGGTCTTCGAGTTCCAACCGCACCTGGCTGGGCAGGTCTTCCCAGATGTCTTCCCACGTCGCTGTGAGCTTGGCGCCCTGCTTTATCAATGTGTTAGGGCCCCAGGCATTGCGTGTCGTCACATTGCCGGGCACAGCGTACACATCGCGATTCTGCTCGAGCGCACAACGCGCCGTGACACGCGTGCCGCTCTGCTCCCCCGCCTCGACCACCAGCACGCCAACGCTTAAACCACTGATAACACGGTTCCTTAGGGGAAAGTTCTGCGGCGCAGGAAAGGTCCCGAGCGGCTGCTCTGACACGATCACGCCGCCAGCCTGCACAATATCTTCTGCAAGTCGCTTGTTTTCTTTGGGATAGATCACGTCTACGCCCGTGCCCCAGACCGCGATCGTCCCCCCGCCCACGAGCAGTGCGCCCTTGTGCGCCGCCGTGTCCACACCCCGCGCCATCCCGCTGATAATGAGCAGCTTACGAGCAGCCAGGTCGCGCGACAAGAGCTCCGCCATGCCCAATCCATACGGCGTCGGCTGCCGCGTTCCGACCACTGCAATTCCCGGTCGCGCCAGCACCGACGCCGGCCCACGCACCCACAAAACCGGCGGCGGATCATAGATCTCGCGCAGTCGATCCGGATAATCTAAGTCGCTGAAGGTAAGCAGCTTGCAGCCGCTCGACTCGGCCTTCCGCCACTCCTCTTCCGCGACGCGGCATGCTTTTCCTTCTGCAACAAAACGAGCCGAAGCCGCCGGCATTTGCAGCGCTTCCAGCCCCGTCAGTGGCAAACGAAACAGATCTGCCGGATTCGCAAGCTGCCGCATCGCTCGCTGAATGCGCCGCGGACCCAGCCCCGGCGTGAGCGCGAGCGACAGCCAGGCCAGCGTGTTTTCTTCGGTAACGATGCGAGCGGAAGAGGAGAGCGTCGAGGGGCCGGACATGCGTACGGTCGAGCCTAGGGTCACGCCCGGCGGGCTCGCAATCCGACCAACGGGGTACTCTATCGAGTGAGCCGCCTGCGCGTCGCTGCCATCCGCTTCCTGAACCCCGCGCCACTGATGTGGGACTTCGACCACCCACCCCAGTCCACCCTGCTGGCGGAGCGCTATCACATTGAATCCATGATGCCGGCGCAGTGTGCTGCCCAACTCGCCTCCGGTGCCGCCGACCTCGGCCTGGTCCCGATCGCCGCCTTCCCGGAGACGCCCTCGCTGCGCATGGTCCCCGGCTGCGCCATCGCGTCGAAAGGCCCGATCCGCTCACTCCTGCTGGTCTATCGCGAGGCGGCCGGGCTGGACGCGATCCGCACCATCGCCACCGACACCTCCTCGCGCGCCACGCTCGCCTATGTGCAGGTTCTCGCCCGGCGGTATTGGCGTTTGGCTGCCACGTTTCTGCCGCATTCACCTCAACTGGACGCCATGCTGGCTACGGCCGACGCCGCGGTGCTGATTGGCGATCCCGCCCTGCTGGCCCTTGAAGATCAGAAGGCCCGTAGAGCGCGCACAGGGGAGCGGCTGGTCTACCTCGACCTGGGCGCGGAGTGGCGACGGCTCACCGGATTGCCGTGGATCTCGGCCGTATGGGGAGTGCGAACAGACGCCGTTTTATCCGGGGCTGCTGGCCGTGCGCTCGTGGAGGATTTGGTCGCCTCGCGCGATGCGGGACTGGCGCACCTCGACGAACTTGCGGACGAGTGGGCGCAGCGGATCGCCGTCCCCCGGGCCACCATTCACGCCTATCTCAGCAGCAACATCTTCTATACGCTCGACGCCGAATGCCTCGACGGGATGCGGCAGTTCTTCGCACTCGCAGCAGAATGCGGTGTGCTTCCGCCGTGTCCGGAGCTCCCCCTGCTGCTGCTGTAACAGATGGGGTACGTTGGGCGCACCAGAGTGAATGCGCAGCGATCGCGAGTACGGCCGCGTCTCCGGGCCCAATCCCGGCGTCCAAACAGTGGTGAGCTTCTCTGCCGGCAGCCCTGGTCTTTCTGGTCAACCCGCGTCATTGCGCGCCGCGCTCAGTTTTCTGGCCGCCGGACACCCGCCATCGAAGCACGCGACCCTGGGCTGGCTGATCAGCCTCGGCTGGCTCGGCCTCTGCGTGGTGGCGCTACTGGATGCATCGCCCATCCCGCTGCCTATTCCAGGCACCGCGGACCTGATTCTGCTGGTGCTGATTGCGCACCGCGCCAGCCCCTGGGTGCTGGTTCCGCTGGCCGTGACATCGTCTGTGATCGGTGCCTACCTGACGTGGAAGACCGGCAAGAAGGGCGGCGAGGTTGCCCTGCAGAGGTACGTGCCGGCGCGCTACTACGACCGCATCACCGGCTGGACAAAGAGCCATGGCGCCATGGCGGTTGCACTGGCCGCGGTGCTGCCACCGCCGGTGCCGCTGCTGCCCTTTGTGCTGGCGGCCGGCGCACTGGAGGTGCCCAGGCGGCGCTTCCTGGTGTCCTTCACGGCAGCGCGGACCGTACGCTACGGCCTGGTGGCCTGGCTGGCCGTGATCTATGGCCACCAGATGGTGCACTGGTGGAACCAATATCTGGCGCGCTATTCGACCGCGATCAGCTGGACCATCTTTGGCCTGTTTGCCGGGGCGATTGCCTGGGGCGTGTGGAAGTGGAAGAAGGGCAGCCGCGAATTAGACAAACCGGCAGCCGGGACAGCCCGCAAGTCCCCAAGCGCTGCCTGACAGATCTGCTTATTCGCGATCGAGTGGGCGAGAGATCACGCAGGCATTGATGCCGCCGATGCCACTCGACAGTTTGCCCGCGAGCCCCTCGGCGTCGACCGAGCTTCCCGCGAAGACGAACCGTCCGTGCAGATCCGCAATCGCCGGGTTCAGCGACTTCTCGGTCAGCAGCGTCGGAAACAGGTGTCCCGCCGCATAGCCCAGGTACTGCGCGGTGAGCTCCCAGCCACCGCCTGCGCTCATACCGTGACCGAACGTGCCTTTCCGTGCCGTGACGAGTACGGATTCCGGCAGCACCGTCCGCAGCGTGGTCATCTCGGCGTAGTCGCCCGGTGTCGCGGTGGCGTGCAAATCCCAGGTACGGATCTGGTCCGGCGTGGTGTGAGCCTCAGCCAGCGCCTGCCGGATGGCCGACTGCGGACCGGCCTGCGACGGCGTAATGATGTGGTGCGCGTCCGAGCTGACGCCGGCCGCAACCGGCTCCATGCCGAGCGGCTGCATGCCGCGGGCCTTCAGGTACTCCATGTCGCCAACGATCCAGACCACGGACCCGCCCGCAATGTGTGTGCCCTGCAGTTGCGTGAGCGGCGCAGAGACCTGGCGGCTGGCGGAGAGGACGCGCGCACCGTAGAACGAGCCGACGATCAGCGCATGGGGCGGCGGATCGGTCGCGCCGACGACAACCACCTTCGCCTCGCCACGATCGATCGCCTGCATGGCCAGCCGCAGCGCTACCCCAAAGGTGGAACAGGCCGCCACGGGCGCAAACGCCAGGCCCGTGATGTGACCGAGGATCGACACCTGTGACGCGGGTGTGTTGTGAATGTTCCAGATGAGGTTCGCGCTCACCTTCCACGGCGGATCGGGCGCGGCCCACTTCTCCTGCAAGCGGACATGACGCTTGCCGCGCTCGCGGAGCACGTGCAGCTTGCCCTGCTCCACATCGCCTTCCACGTTCAGCGAGTCGATGGCGGCGGCTTCGTCGAGGTACTCGCGCAGTTCGGGCGAGCGTTGCATCCAGTAGCTCTCCCACTCGAGCGAGCGCTCCAGCAGATCGCCATCTGCATCGGACGGGTTGAGCGGCACATCGTCCAGCCCCTTCAACTCGCCCGCCAGATAAGCGCTCAGCGCGCTATTGTTCTCGCGACTGCCCCAGAAACGATTCCAGCGCTGCTGCGCCTGGTACAGGCCGACGCTGGATTGGTAGATCGAGTCGATGGAGCCGAGCCCAGTGCCAATGTAGACATGCGCCTGGTCGCCGAGTTCGCGGAGCAGCGGCTCCAGCCCGGGGTTCTGGCCGAGTGCCTGGATGAACGCGCCGATCGCATAGAGCGAGGGCGTGTCCATCTTCTCTTTCAGGTTTTGAAAGTGGCGCGGGGCGAAGCGGCTGTCGATCCACTGCTTGTAGTCGGCGAAATCGAACTCGGGCTGGCCGACCAAAAAGTTGCTGGGCCCGAAGCCCTCAAACGGCGTCAGCCAGCTATCGGAGCGTTCGAGATTGCGCGCGAATGCCTCGACATTGGGCGATTGCGGCGCGACGATGCCCCAACCGAAGACGCCGACACGGGCGCGGCGTGTGTCTGCGGTAGAGACGAAAGCTCCTTGCCCATCTGTGGCAGGTTCGGCGACAGAAGCACGGCTGGAAGACGGCGGAGGAGCACTCATGATGGCTTTTTGATTCTCGCTGAGCCGATTGGTCGCTGTCCACGCACAGAAGTCCGGCGCAGAGTGACGCAGCAGTTCGGCTGGGCTGAGATGAAGAGGAGATTCAGTGCACCGGGTGGCCTACTGCGCCCGGAGGGACCCGTTACCGTTGCTTCCTTCCGGACCTGGCGGGGTTGGCGGGATTCCGTCGCGTAGGACCCGGCACAACGACAGAATACCACCGCAGAACGCCTCGTCCACTCCTGTGCGGCGTACGCTCCGGTAAAATACACAGGTGACGCCCCCCTCCATCTCTGACGACATCTCTGTGGCCTCGACGCCTGCGAGCGCGGCCCCAGCGACGCGCCCGCGTGTGGGCTTTGTCTCGCTCGGCTGCCCGAAGAATCTTGTGGACAGCGAGGTCATGATGGGGCTGCTCGATCGCGCCGGGGCCGAGCTGACCGCCGATCCCGAGGCGGCCGAGATCCTCGTCGTCAATACCTGCTCGTTCATCGACTCCGCCAAGCAGGAGTCGGTCGACACCATCCTCGAGATGGCCGCGCACAAGACGGGCGGACGCGCAAAGCGGCTGATCGTCGCTGGCTGCCTGGTCGAACGCTACCGCGACGAGATTCGCAAGAACATTCCCGAAGTCGACGCCGTGGTCGGGACCGGCGAACTCGAAGCGATCCTTGAAGCCGCAGGACTTGCCGCCCCGGCGGCTGCCCCGGCATCGCTCATCCAGATCCAGTCCGCGCCGGCGATTCTGCGCGCAGCGCCGGCGGATGCCGCAGCCTCGCGTGCGGAAGGCGATCTCCGCGAGCAGCAGGGCCGCTTCGCGCGCGACACCTGGGATGGAGCGTCGCCTGCGCTGCCTACCTATCTCTACGACGAGCTGACGCCGCGCCTGCTGGCGACCGGCAAGACCTCTGCCTATCTGAAAATTGCCGAGGGCTGCGATCATCCGTGCTCGTTCTGCGTCATCCCGAATCTGCGCGGCAAGTTTCGCTCGCGCCGCTTCGAATCGGTGGTCGCCGAGGCGGAGCAGCTCGTGGCTCGCGGCGTGCGCGAGATCACGCTGATCGGGCAGGACACCACCTGCTACGGCGAAGACTTCGGCATGAAGGACGGTTTGGCGGCGCTGCTCGACCGGCTCGCCGTGATTGACGGCCTGACCTGGCTGCGCTTCCTGTATGCGTATCCGAACAAGGTGACGGGACGGTTGCTTGAGACCATCGCGAAGCATGACCGCATCGTGAAGTATCTGGACGTACCGCTGCAGCACGCCTCCGGCGCGGTCTTGAAGCGCATGCGCCGTGGCGCGAACGCAGACATCTTCCTGAAGACCCTTGAGAAGGTGCGCGCGGCGGTGCCGGGCATCGCGCTGCGTACCAGCTTTATCGTCGGCTTCCCCGGCGAGACGGCGGAAGATCACGCAGAGCTGATGGACTTCGTGCGCGCGGCGAAGTTCGATTGGATGGGCGCGTTCTCCTACTCGGATGAAGAGGGCGCGCATGCCTACGGCTTCGACAAGTCACTGAAGGTGCCGAAGCGCACCATTGAGGCACGCCGACGCGCGCTGATGAAGCTGCAGCAGTCAATCAGCCGCGAGCGCAAGGAGCAATGGGTGGGCCGCACGCTGCCGGTGCTGGTCGAAGGCGAAAGCGCGGAGACGCCACTGCTGTGGGAGGGCCGCTCCGCCTTCCACGCGCCAGAGATTGATGGCAAGGTCTACATCAACGACTTCGGTCCGCACGAGACGCTGGTGCCCGGCACCTTCTACCGTGCCGAGATCACCGAGGCGCACGACTACGATGTGGTCGCGCGCGTCATCGAATAACTGAATAACTGCGGAACAACACCGCGGATCAACACTGCGAAAGAATGCTGTGGAGTCTGGCCATGGCCACCAATCAGAAGACACTGCCCTGCCCTATCTGCAAGAAGCAAGTTGCGTTCGATACTCCTGACGTTCCCTTCTGCAGCGATCGCTGCCGGCTGATCGATCTTGGCAAGTGGGCGAGCGGCGAGTACCGCATCTCCTCACCCGTCATGGATCCGGAGCTGCTGGAAGAGCTCGACAACGCGGAGATGCGCCGCGCTCAGAAGCGCGACGATGACTTCTAGCGCTGCGCCCGAGCAGAACGCTGCGCCTGCGCAGCACAAGACGCTGTGGGCATGGGCTGTCGGAACGTTCTTCGGCGCCGGCCTGCTGAAGCCCGGACCGGGCACGTGGGGCTCGGTCGCGGCGCTGCTGCTGTGGCTGGCCGCCGGCTACGAGCTGCGCTCCCATCACGCTGTGCCCCTTCTTGAGTTCGAGGGCTTCGGCCTGTTCTATGGCGTGCTGACGCTGGCGGCGGCTTTGCTCGCAACCGCCATCGGCATTCCCGCAGCGACGATCGTCGCGAGAGAGAGCGGCCGCGAGGACCCCGGCCACGTCGTCATCGATGAGGTCGCCGGTCAGTGGCTGACGCTCGCCGTGTCGAAGCCCGACTGGCCGCATGCGCTGCTCGCCTTCGCGCTGTTTCGCCTCTTTGACATCACGAAGCCGTGGCCGATCCGCAAACTCGAAGCGCTCCCCGAAGGCTGGGGCATCATGCTGGACGACCTCGCCGCAGGCCTGCTCGGCGCGGTCGTAATGTTGGTCGTGGAGCGCTGGTGGTGAGGTTTCGTCCGGCGAACGGTCGCGGTGACTGATTTTGGCTCTTCGGGTTATAACGGTGCTACTCGGAATTGCACTGACATGACCTTATGAATGAGCGGCTGTTCACCTCCCTGCTGAAACGGGCCTTTGCGGTTCCGATCCTCACGCTTCTGGTGCTGGCGCTCACGATGTTCATCGGGCTGCGCCAACTCGAGCGCTCCGCGCAATGGGTGGACCACACCGATCAAGTCATTTCGCATGCCAATCGCCTGACGCGGCTCATGATCGACCAGGAGACCGGGCTGCGTGGCTTTCTTGCGTTTGGCAGCCGTGACTTTCTGGAGCCTTACGAGCGCGCGCAACCGCAGATCGAGAGAGAGTTCTCGACCATCTTCAACCTGATTCATGACAACCCTGAACAGGCTGAGCAACTCACCCAGATTCGTTCGCAATACGACCGCTGGCTCCTCGCCGTCCAGCCGGAACTGACAGCGCCGCGCCCGGACACGGCAACTTCGCTTCAACGCAAGCGAATGATGGATCAGGCACGCGCCGAACTCGATAAGTTTATTGCTCGTGAAGAACAACTGCGTGTGAGCCGCGCCACCCTGTCCCAACGACTGGACCTGCTTCTTGGCGCGGGCTCGTTTGTCATCGCGGCCGTCGTGGGTCTGCTGATTGCGCTGTACGTCGCTCGTATCCTGCGTGACCTGGTCACCGCGTACACGGCGCAGCTGAGCAGCGTCGAGGAGCAGCGTGCAGTAGCGATTGCAAGCGAAGGCTGGCTGCGCACCACTCTGCACAGCATCGGGGACGCCGTTATCGCCAGCGACCGCGAAGGCCATGTGGTGTTGATGAATCGCGTGGCGGAGGTGCTCACCGGCTGGACGAATGCGGAAGCCCAAGGCCGCCCACTCTACGAGGTGTTCCGCATCATCAATGAAACGTCACGCGCGCCTGTCGAATCGCCAGTGGACAAGGTCCGCCGGCTTGGCGTGGTGGTCGGGCTGGCCAATCACACGCTGCTGATCCGCCGGGACGGAGTCGAGACGCACATTGACGACAGCGGCGCGCCCATCCTCGATCAGCAGGGAGCAATCACCGGTATCGTGCTGATCTTCCGTGACATCAACGACCGCCGAAAGGCCGAGCGGGCGCTGGTGAAGGCGGAGAAGCTTGCCTCCGCCGGCCGGCTCAGTGCTGCGATCGCTCACGAGGTGAATAACCCGCTCGAGGCGCTGACTAACTTGCTTTACCTCGCGAGCCGGGAGGCCGCGCAGCCTGAAGTGCGTCAGAAGATCGAGCAGGCGGAGATCGAGGTTTCCAGGATCGCGCACATCACGCGCCAGTCGCTCGGCTTCTACAAGGAAGATGCTGCCGCGTCGATCTTCAGCGTTGCCAACCTCGTCAATCAGGCTGTCTCGTTCTACTCGTCACGCGCCACGGTGAAAGGGGTGCTGCTGCGCACCGCCATTGTCAGCGATGTCGAGATATTCGGCTCCACTGGCGAGCTGCGCCAGATTCTCTCCAACCTGATCTCAAACGCGCTCGATGCGTTGGATGCGGGTGGCACGATGGTTCTTCTAGTCCGCCGGGATCGCGACGAGCAAACGGGCAAACCGGGGGCCCGCATTGTGGTTGCAGACTCCGGCTGCGGTATTGAGCGCAGCAAGCTCGCTGCCATCTTCGAGCCGTTCTACACGACCAAGGGCAGCACCGGCACCGGGCTTGGCTTGTGGGTGACACGCCAGCTGCTCGAGAAGCATCACGGCAGGGTGCGCGTCCGCTCAGCGACCGCGGGCAGCCGCCGCGGGACCACGTTCCGTTTGTTCCTGCCAGCCGTTCCTGGCGAGCTTGAGGCTGCATCCCGCACTCTTGCGGAGGGCCTGATGGCCGAGCTGGGCGATCCGGTGCACTAACGGGCCGCGCCCTGCCACGCCGCCATCCCCGCGTTGGCATCTACACTAGGCGAAGTCATACACTGGCTTCTTGAGCATGATTCGCATCGCCAAATCCGAATACCCCGGAGCCGGTGGACCGCGCATCGAGACCGTCTCCCCTGAAGCCGCGCTTCCCGGTGCAGAGATCGAGGTGCTGGGTACCTCGCTCGGCCCGGTCGCCGATCGCCGGCCACTCGCCGTGTTGGACGGCTCCCTCGCGCCGGTGCTGCTCTGCCGCCCGGACCGCCTCAGTATTCGCATCCCCGACTCTGCCGAAGCAGGGCGCCTCGAAATTCGCCAGAACGGTAGCACCAGCAATCCAGTCACGATCAAGATCGGTCGCCTGCTGGCGGAGAACGTGAACCCGGTCGCCAGCCCCGTGGTGGACGCCGAGGGCAACGTCTACACGACGCTCTCCGGACCGCGCGGCGAACGCATGCCCGTGTCGATCTATCGCATCTCGCCTGAAGGCGATATGGATGCCTTCGCGACAGACATTCTGAACCCGACCGGGCTGGCGCTCGATACGGACGGCATGCTCTACGTCACCTCACGTCATGAGGGCACGATCCACCGCATCACGCCCGAGGGGGCGAGCTCCATCTTTGTCGAAAGCATGGGCGTTGCCACCGGGCTGGCATTCGACCCCGAAGGCAATCTCTACTGCGGCGACCGCAGCGGCACGATCTTCAAGATCGCGCGCGACCGGCAGATCTTCGTCTTCGCGACGCTCGAGCCGAGCGTCGCGGCCTACCATCTCGCCTTCGGACTCGACGGCACGCTGTTCGTCTCCGGCCCGACGACGTCAAGCAATGACGTGGTCCATGCCATCGATACCGCCGGCAACGCGCGTGTGTACTACCGCGGGCTGGGCCGGCCGCAGGGCATGGCGGTAGACGTCGCCGGCTCGCTCTATGTCGCGGCCTCGCATCGCGGACGCCGCGGTGTGCTGCGTCTGCCAGTCGATCGCGCACCTGAGGAGCATCCGGAGCTGGTCATCAGCGGACACGGCGTGGTCGGAGTCGCATTCAGTCCGTCAGGCAGCGCCATCGTCGCCACCCACACCGCCATTTATGATGTCGGGTTGGGAGTCGAGGGGCTGCGCTACCTCTAGCGCTCGACACGCCGGGTTCGTCTCACCACATTTCATGCCGCAGCCGCCGGCAGCACTCCATCGGAAGGTACCTACACCCGCATGCTCGCAGAGACCATTGCCGTCGGCTCGGAGATGCTGACGCCCTATCGTCAGGACACCAACTCGCTGTACGTGACCGAGCGGCTCAACGAGCTCGGGGTCAACGTCGCTTTCAAGACCACGGTGGGCGACCGCATGGAGCACCTGGTCGCGGCAATCCGCACGGCTGCGCAGCGCGTGGACATCGTCGTCATCATGGGCGGGCTCGGCCCCACGCAGGATGACCTGACCCGCCAGGCCGTCGCCGAAGCCATGGGCATCCACATCCGTCGCAATGCCGATATCGTGGCCGAGCTCTACAAGCGCTTCGCCGCGCGACGTATGAGCATGACCGAAAACAACGCACAGCAGGCCGATGTGCTCGAAGGCGCACACGTCGTCCCGAACGCGAATGGCACCGCACCAGCGCAGTGGCTGGATACGGTCTATGGCGGTCACCGCAAGATCCTGATGCTGCTGCCCGGGCCGCCCAAGGAGCTCAAGCCGATCTTCGACACCGAATGCGTGCCGCGCCTGCGTGAGGTGCTGCCCGCCCATTACATCGCGAAGCGCACGATGAAGGCCGCGATGATCGGCGAGTCCGCATGCGACGCGCGCATCGCGCCCATCTACAAGCACTACCCCGATGTCGAGACGACCATCCTTGCGCACGGCGGTGACATTCAGCTGAACCTGATCTGCGAGAAACCCACGCTCGAATTCGCGCAGGCGCGCGTCGACGAACTGGCCGGCAAGATCGAAGAAGAGCTGGATGAGCTGATCTACTCGACGCAGGGTGAATCGCTAGAGGAGATCGTGCTGCTCTACCTGGGCATGAAGCAGGCCACACTGGCTGTGGCTGAGAGCTGCACGGGGGGCTTAGTCGCGCAGCGGCTGACCAGCATTCCTGGCGCCTCGCGCACGTTTTTCGGCGGAGCGATCGTCTATTCGAACGAACTGAAGACGAAGTTCGCTGGTGTGGATCCGAAGCTGATCGAGCAGCATGGCGCCGTCAGCCCCGAGGTTGCCAAGGCGATGGCGGACGGCATCCGCAAGCAGACCGGCGCAACGACTGGACTTGGCGTGACCGGCATCGCCGGGCCGGGCGGCGGCACGGAAGAAAAGCCCGTGGGGCTTGTCTACATCGCCGTGGCGCACGGCAAGGAGATCGAGGTCGTCGAGCGTAACTTTGGCGGGCTGACGGCGGATGGCATACGCGAGCGCGTCCGGACATGGAGCGCACAGGCAGCACTCGACCTGGTGCGCCGGCAGTTGATGGGCAGCAACTCCTAGCCGGGAGGAACCTGAGGAGTCGCTCTCAACGGCGCTCGATGGAGCCTGGCTCGCGCTACACTCGATCCGACCTCATGCTCCTCCTTCTCACCTGCGTGCTGGCTTACCTGCTAGGCTCGATTCCATTCGGCCTCGTGCTGGTGCGCGTCTTCCGCAATGAAGACATACGCGAGAAGGGCAGCGGCAACATCGGTGCCACGAACGTGATCCGGTCCGGCAACAAGGGGCTGGGCGCGTTGACCTTCCTGCTCGATGCGGCGAAGGGATTCGTAGCAGTGATTGCAGGCTGGCAGATTGCGCTGCACGCCCATCTATCGCAGCCGCAGGCACAGACGTTCGCGGCAGCCGCGGCAATTTGCGCGGTGCTCGGCCACATCTACACCGTGTGGCTGCGCTTCAAGGGCGGCAAGGGCGTGGCGACCGGCTTCGGTGTCTTCCTCGGCATCGCACCACTCGCGGCGGGCATCGCACTGCTCACGTTCATCGTGGTCTTCGCGCTCAGCAGGTATGTCTCACTCGCGTCCATCCTCGCAGCACTCGTCTTCCCGATTGCAATGCTGTTGCTGACCCGGCATGCGCTCGCCCCTGCGATGATCGCGGCCATGGTCGCGCTGCCTCTGCTCGTCATTGGGAAGCACCACGCGAACATCCGCCGGCTGCTCGCAGGGACGGAGTATCGCTTCGGTCGATCCAAGGCCGCCGCCGCTTGAGCCGGATCGCGATCATCGGCAGCGGCGCCTGGGGCACTGCGCTGGCCATCTCACTTGCCCGGCGTGGTGATCACGCGATCACGTTGTGGTCGCACACGTCGTCCGTTGCTGAGAGCATCGGCAGCCATCGCGAGAACCGGCAGTATCTGCCCGGCCATCCTGTCCCGCATGCCGTGCGCGCGACGGCCAACCTCGGCGATGCCCTGGCCGGTGCCGAGATCGTGCTTGGCGTGATGCCGTCCACGCATGTGGCTGCGCTTTATCGGGCGATGCAGCCGCACTTTGCGGAGAACGCAGTCCTCGTGAGCGCGACCAAGGGCGTCGTCAGCGCGGGCGATCAACATCTACGCATCAGCCAGGTAATCGCGCAGGCGCTCGGGCCTGCTGCGCCATCGTGCGGTGTGCTCAGCGGTCCATCATTCGCGCAGGAGGTGGCTGCCGGCCAACCCACGGCGATGACGATCGCCTGCGCTGACAACGCGACCGCAACACGGCTCCAGGACGCGCTCTCCGGCCCCGCGCTGCGGCTTTACACGAGTGACGATGTCATCGGCGTCGAGCTCGGCGGTGCGCTCAAGAACGTGATCGCCATCGCCACGGGTATGGTCGAGGGGCTTGGCCTGGGGCACAACAGCGCAGCCGCGCTGATCACGCGTGGTGTGGCGGAGATCACCCGCCTCGCCGTAGCCTGCGGCGGCCGCCGCGAGACCATGGCCGGACTCGCAGGGCTGGGCGACCTGGTTCTGACCGCAACCGGAGGTCTCTCCCGGAACCGGCAGGTCGGGGTGGAGCTAGGTAAAGGTCGCAGTCTCAGCGACATATTGGCCAGCATGGGCGGCAAGGTCGCCGAAGGCGTCGAGACGACGCGTGCCGCGCTCGGCCTGGCCGCTGAGCATGGAATTGAAATGCCCATCACCGAGCAGGTCGATGCCATCCTGCACCAGGGCCGCAGCCCGCGCGAAGCCGTTCCCGAGCTGATGCGCCGTCCGGGGCGCGAAGAGAGCGCCTGATTCAGGTGCATCTCAGCCGCTGATCTACACTGGGAACTGAGATACGCCTCATGATCCAGACCCTGTTCGGCAGCCTGAAAGAAGCAGAAGAGCCCAAAAAGCGCGGCTTTTTCGACCGCATGCGCGAGGCAGTCACACGCACGCGCGAGAATCTGTCGCAGCAGCTGGAAGAGATCGTCTCGCTCACGGTCGAGATTGACGACAAGGCGCTCGACGATCTCGAGATGAGCCTGATCGCGGCCGACCTCGGCGTGACCACGGCGCAGGAGATCCTGACCGCGCTCCGCGAACGCGCGCTGAAGCACCAGATCCGCGATGGCGCCGAACTGAAGCAACTGCTCCGCGCAGAGATCAAGGCCATCCTCGACGCATACACACAGCCGCCACGCGTAGTCGAAACGCCTCCGGAGGTGATCCTTCTCGTCGGCGTCAACGGCACCGGCAAGACGACGACCAGCGGAAAGTTAGCAGCGTGGTATCGCCGCATGGGCAAGACCGTCCTGCTGTGCGCGGCGGACACGTTCCGCGCTGCGGCCATCGAGCAGCTTGAGATCTGGGGACAGCGTACCGGCGTCGAGATCATCAAGACGAAGCAGGGCGGCGATCCGTCGGCGGTCCTCTTCGATGCGCTGAATGCAGCGAAGTCGCGCAAGACGGATGTGCTGCTGGTCGATACGGCCGGCCGTCTGCATACCAAGAACGACTTGATGAAAGAACTCGACAAGATGCGGCGCACCACGCAGCGCTTCATTCCCGACGCGCCGCACGAGGTGCTGCTGGTGATGGACGCGACCACCGGGCAGAACGGGATGCAGCAGGCAAAGCTGTTTATCGAGGCCGCAGGCGTGACCGGGATCGTGCTCACCAAACTAGACGGCACCGCGAAGGGCGGCGTCGCGGTCGCGATCGCACGTGAGCTGCAGTTGCCCGTCCGCTTTGTCGGTGTCGGCGAGAAGCTTGAAGACCTGCTGCCGTTTGACAGCGCCGCGTTCACCGATTCCCTGCTTGGCGCCTGAACGGCATGACTGAGCCCGACGCAGGTTCTGCCCCGAAGAACCTCGCTCCACAGAGCATGGAAGACCAGCAATGGATGGAGCGCGCGCTCGAGTTGGCGCGCCTTGGGGTGGGTCTCACGTCACCGAACCCGACCGTCGGTTGCGTGCTGGTACGCGACGGCGCTGCTGTAGGCGAGGGCTATCACCAGTACGCGACGCGCGATCATGCGGAGATCGTCGCGCTGAAACAGGCCGGCGAAGCCGCGCGCGGCTCTACGGCGTATGTCACGCTCGAGCCCTGCAGTCACTACGGCCGCACCGGCCCATGCGCACGAGCATTGCTCGAAGCCGGTGTAACGCGCGTAGTGGCGGCGACCCGCGATCCCAACCCAGCGGTTTCGGGCCGCGGCTTCGCGATGCTTGAGGCCGGCGGCGTGAGCACGGAAGCGGGCGTGCTCGCAGCGCACGCCCGCACGCTGAACGATGCCTTCGCTCACTTCATTCGCACGCACCAGCCGTTCGTGTCACTGAAGATCGCAGCCACTCTGGACGGCCGCATCGCTCCAGCAGAGCAGCCGGAGCGTACCTCGGTCGCGATCACCGGCGAAGCCGCGCATGCGCGCGTGCAGGAGCTCCGTCATGCGCACGATGCGCTGCTCACGGGCATCGGCACGGTGCTGGCCGACGATCCACGGCTGACCGATCGCAGCGAACGCCCGAGGCGGCGACCACTGCTGCGCATCGTGCTCGATTCGCAGTTGCGCCTCCCGCCCGACGCGAAGCTGCTCCAGAACGCCGACGACGACCTGCTCGTGGTCACACGCAGCGAAGATGCAGAGCGGCGAGCGGCCCTCGAAGCGCGGGGCGCGCGAGTGCTGCTCCTCGAAGCACAGCAGGAGGGCGGCATCTCGCTCCGCGCGCTGCTCGACCAGCTGGGCCAGCGGGATATCACGAGCCTGTTGATCGAAGGCGGAGCGCGGCTGAACCGTGCCGCGCTGGACTCGGGCCTCGTCAGCAAGCTGTATTTGTTTGAGGCGCCTCGCTATCTCGGCTCGCGTGCGGTGCCGATGTTGGAAGGCGAACCGCCCAGCCTGCCGGCCCTGCAACGCCGGACGACCGAGCAGCTCGGTGACGATCTGCTGCTCACCGGCTACTATCGCGATCCTTGGATTTAGCAATGCATCTGCAGGCGAGATAGGCTAGGAGCTATGTTCACCGGCCTGATCCAGGAGACCGGCTCCATCCTCAGCCTGGAGCCGCGCAACGGCACCACCCGTATCGCCATCGCTGCCCCGGAACTCGCGGCGCGGCTGCACACGGGCGACAGCATTGCCGTGAGCGGCGTGTGCCTGACCGCGCTTGCCATCGACGCCGGAGCCAACGGCGCACTCGGCCGTTTCGAAGCCGATCTTGCGGAAGAGACTGTGCGCCGCACCTCACTCAGCCAGCTTGCGCCGGGCACCGCCGTCAATCTCGAGCTGCCCACGCCCGCTGGTACGCCGCTGGGCGGCCACGTCGTCCAAGGGCACGTCGATGGAGTCGGGCGGCTGGTGGAGTTGCGCGCCATCACGCCGGGCAGTGAGACGACCGACTGGTGGCTCGAGATCGAAGTGCCGCCCGCAGTCGCGCCCTATGTGGTCGAGAAGGGTTCGATCGCGATCGAGGGCATCAGCCTCACTGTCGCGCGCTGGGACGGGGCGCGGCTCGGCGTCGCGATCATCCCGCACACTTACCAGTCCACGAACTTGCGTAATCACACGGTGGGTGACCTGCTGAACCTCGAGGCAGATGTGCTGCTGCGTCACGCAGCGCAGCACCACAAGCGTTCCACAGACTCGCTGACACTTGGCTGGCTCATCGCCAACGGTTATTGACAAATCAACATCACAGCTTCAGCGATGGATACTGTCAGCTACAACGGAAGGCGCGACGGGATCGACAAACGCAAGGTGACTTGCTTCCTCGGCCTCGTGCTGGTCGGGTTTGTCTGCATCCTGCTGATGATCTACATGCTGTTCTATGCGCGGCCGCACGCGAACAGTGAGATCCGCCAGGGACGCCAGAGCGAGCTGCGCCTGCTGCTCCCCGAAGTGGGTCCCGACATGTCTCCGGCTCTGACTCCACACGCCCACCTCGTTGTCCGGTCCTGAACACTCGACCCTGATTCCGGACACGAGTGCGCGGCTGCCCTTGGCCGCAAGCTGCTGATTCACCTCACACTAATCGACCATGCCGGGCTGGCCCTGTGCATGCTTTTAAATGGAGCAGGAGATCTGACCTGCTCATGTTCCGACTCTTTGCCGATCTTCGCTTCGCGCTTCGCCAGTTCCGCAAGACGCCTGTGTTCACCGTGACGGTGCTCGCCGTTCTGGCGCTCGGCGTCGGCGCCACCACCTCGATCTTCACGCTCTTCGATCAGGTGCTACTGCGGTCTCTGCCGGTCTCCCATCCGGAGGAGTTGGTGCGCGTGCGTGAGCAGGGTGGCAGCTTTCGAGGCCGGATCAGCGCCCACGGCAGCGACATCGATGACTACCTCAGCTACCCGGCGTACACGTATCTGCGCGACAACACCAGCCGCATCTTTACCGGGCTGATCGCCTCCTGGCCCGAGAACACGGTCGGCGTGGTCTGGCACGACCGCAGTGACTTGGCCACGGCGGAGCTGGTCAGCGGCAACTACTTCCAGGTGCTCGGCGTGCCCGCGGTCGCGGGACGCACGCTCGCGCCCTCGGACGATCGCAGCAAACTCGGTTCGCCGGTCGCGATGCTGAGCTATGGCTATTGGCAACGCCAGTTCGGCGGCAATGCAGACGTGATCGGCCGCGGCATTCAGATCAACGGTCATCCGTTCACCATTGTGGGCGTGGCGCCCCAGCGCTTTCACAGCGTGAGTGCCGGCGAAACCACGGATCTGTTCGTTCCCATGATGATGAAGCCGGCGATCACGCCGGACTGGGATGATCTCGACAACTACAACTCGCGCTGGGTAAACATCGTGGCGCGTCTGGCACCAGGCGTGACGATGCAGCAGGCATCCGCTGCGCTCCAGCCGACATGGCATGCCGAGCGCGTTCGCGACTTCACATATCAGCAGGACCAGTCTGCGAGCAGCCGCGCAGGGTTCATCGACCGCGCGCATATGGAGCTGCAAGCTGGCGCCACGGGCTTCTCGCCACTGCGCGAGCAGCTCAGTACACCGATCAAGGTACTGATGGGCATGGCGGTGCTCGTACTCCTGATGGCCTGCGCAAACGTCGGCAGCCTGCTGCTGGTGCGGGCGGCAGCGCGTACGCGCGAGATGTCTGTTCGTTATGCGCTCGGCGCGAAGCGTGAGGGCATCCTGCAGCAATTGCTCGTCGAGGGGCTGCTCCTCGGCCTGATCGGCGGGGGCCTCGGGCTGCTGCTGGCGCATCCGGTAACCGCGCTACTCATCCGCCGCATCCAGGGCATCTCGCCCGGCGATGCACCGTACTCCGCTGCAGTCGACACGCGCATCCTGCTGATCACCATCGCGATCACGCTGGCCACCAGCTTGCTCTTCAGCCTCGCTCCGGCTCTGCAGTTCTGGCGGCCAAACCTGCTGCCCGCGCTCAAGCAGCAGAACACGACCGTGTCCGGCAAGGCGCTGCTGGTGCGTCGCGCGTCGGTCGGCCTGCAGATCGCGATCAGCGTGCTCCTGCTGGCCGGGGCTGGTCTCTTCCTGCGCACGGTGACCAACATGCGGGCGGAGGATCTGGGTTTCCGCGCTGACCATCTCGTGTCCTTCTCCGTGGACCCGCGGCTCGCCGGCTACCAGACCGATCAGGTCTACAGTCTCGACCAACGCATCGCGCAGACGCTCGCGGCGCTTTCCGGGGTCCAGTCAGTCAGCGCGACGGATGACCCGGAGTTGGCGAACAACAACGAACGCGCTGGCATCAAGGTTGACGGTTACAAGCCCGCCGCCAAGACCGACAACCAGGTCGAATATTCGACCGCTATGGGTGGCTACTTAAACACCATTGGCGCTCGGCTACTCGCCGGACGGGACCTGAACGACTCGGATCGCCAGAAGACCACACCCGTCGGGCTGATGAGCCGAAGCGCCGCCGTTCGCTATTACGGCAGCGTGCAGAACGCAATTGGACGCAGTTTTACGATCGACGACGAACCCCGTACGGTCGTGGGCGTGTTCGACGACATCCGCCACGTCGACCTGCGTCGGTCGATCGACGGACGCGTCATAGTTCCCTACCTGCAGCAGAGTCCGCGCGGCCTGACCTTCATTCTGCGTACCTCTGCCAACCCTGACGCGATGATGAACACGGTGCGGCAGACCATGCAGCAGCTCGACTCTCGGCTGGCTCTTGCGTCACTGCAAACCATGGACGTGCAGATCGATACGGTGCTCGTCGAGGAGCGCACGCTGGCCCTGCTGGCGACCAGCTTCGGCCTGCTTGCCGCGCTTATGTCGGCAGTGGGTCTCTACGGTGTGCTCGCCTATGACACGGTGCAGCGCACGCGGGAGATTGGCGTGCGGATGGCCCTGGGCGCCAGCCGCCCGGCGGTAGCGCGGCTCCTGATGCTGGAGACACTGAAGCTCGTCGGCATCAGTATTGTCCTGGCGCTGCCAATCGCCTGGGCGCTCGCCCGACTTGCAGGAACAGTGCTGTTCGGAGTGCAGGCGGCTGACCCGCTCACCTACGGAGCCGTCACCCTGCTGGTCGCGACGGTGGCGCTGGTCGCCTCCGCAGTCCCCACGTGGCGGGCGGCCTCGGTCGAGCCGATGCGTGCGCTGCGCTACGAATGATGCCGCCCCTGACCACTCCGTAACTCACGCATCGCGAAATGCCCGCCCGTACCGCCGTCGTGCTGCATATGATGAAGAGCGGTGCGGCGGCGCATCGGCTGGCGACTCCGCACAGCCGAATCCCGGGCTCCGTCATCTCATCCGCAGTTTCGGCGGTCCACGGTTCCCGGCGCAGCAGCATGACGCGCCCCAGGGGTAGGCATGCAGCTTCGATCCGCAGTTCCCAATCGGCAGCGCGGTGGCTTTCTGGCCAGCGAGCCGTTGCTGCTGGTCGGGCTGGTCATCCTCACGCTCTACTTTGCGCGTGAGCTGCTGGTCCCACTCGCCTTCGCGCTGGTGCTCAACTTCCTGCTCTCGCCCGCCGTCACCCGCCTGGAGAAGCTGCGGCTGGGCCGTGCGCCGGCCGTCGTGCTCGTCATCCTCATCTTTTTCAGCGGACTCGCCGTGACCGGCTGGGTGGTGACGCGGCAGGTGCTGCACGTCGCGGAGATGCTGCCCGACTACCGCGAGAACATCCAGTCCAAACTGAACCGCCTGCACTCACCCATTGGCGGGGCGGCCGGACGCACGCTGCGCTCGCTCGAAACCATGGCGCAGCAGCTCTCAAATCGCGAGACGGTCCTGAACCCGGCGCCGGCTGAGCCAACGCTGCCCGGCGTGCGGCACCGTCGCATGCGCACGACCACCGGCTCCGTCGCCGCGCCCCCTACCACACCGCAGCAGCCCACGCAGGTGGAGATCATCGAGCCGCCGCCGCCGGTCACGCGCGAGCTGCAGGACTTCTTCTCGCCTATCCTCGGACCACTCGCCGTTGGCGGGATCGTGCTGATCTTCACGATCTACATGCTGATGAACCGCGAAGACCTGCGCAATCGCATGCTGCTGCTGGCCGGCATGGGGCGCCTCAGCCTGATGACGCAGGCGCTGCGTGATGCCGCCGATCGCATCAGCACCTACCTGGTCTGGCAGTTCCTAGTCAACGTCAGCTTCGGCCTGTTGTTCGGACTGGGCCTGCGCTTCATCGGTGTGCCCGATGCGACCCTGTGGGGAACGCTCGCCGCCATCATGCGGTACATCCCCTATGTGGGAACCGCCGTCGGCGGCCTGCTGCCAGTGCTGTTTGCCATCGCCATCTTTCCGGACTGGCGGCCGGCATTTGAAATTCTCGCGCTCTATGCGCCACTCGAAATCCTTACCGCCAACTTCGTCGAGCCGATCCTCTACGGCTCGCGCATTGGCGTGTCTGCGCTGGCGCTGCTGGCGTCCGCGATCTTCTGGAGCCTGTTATGGGGGCTGCCCGGCCTGGTGCTGGCCACCCCGCTCACGGTCTGCCTGATTGTGATGGGCCGACACGTGCCGCAACTCCGGTTTCTGCATGTGCTGCTTGGGGATGAGGCGCAGCTCTCACCCGAGGCGAAATTTTACGAACGCCTGCTGGCGATGGATCTGAACGAGGCGCGTGCCATTGCCGATCGTTTCCTTGAGCAGCAGTCGCTGACAGAGTTCTACGACGTCGTGCTGTTGCCAGCGCTGGCTTTAATCGAGCAGGATCGCCATCGCGGCTCGCTCGACGAGGCGCGCAGCAACTATCTGCTGTTGAGCGCTACCGAACTTGTCGCCGAGCTGAGCGACTACAAGCCTGCCCCCAAGCCAGGCACAGCCGTCGTGAAACATGGCGAGGAGCTGCAGGCCAAAGGCTGCGCAGTGATCTGCGTCCCGGTGGGCGACCAGGCCGACGAACTCACCGCGGTCGCACTCGCCCAGTTGCTCGAGCGCGATCAGTACCACACCCTGCTGCTGTCCAACGATTCGCTCACGCCAGAGGTTATGGAGCGGCTGGCGCAGGATCCAGCCACGATTCTTTGCGTATCGGCGCTGCCGCCGTTTGTCTTCGCGCAGACCCGCGCGCTGTGTCAGCGCATCCGCGAGCACCTGCCGCACAACCGCATCCTGATCGGCCTCTGGCAGTCAAACCAGAACGGACAGCTGATGCAGGAGCGCTTCGGCAGCGCGCATCCGGACCGCGTGGTCACGAACCTGGAGAGCGCGATGCTGCAGATCGCCGAGTGGGAGAGCTGCAGCACCGACGAGGAAGAAGCGCTCGCACTGCAGCGCGTCACTGCGGAGTGATGATGCCGCCCACGCGCTGACGCAGAGGCAGCGGAATGCCCCGGCGATCACGCTCTGGCTCAGGCGCCGGATGAACTTCAGGGGCAGAGGGCAAAGCCTCCCCGTCCGCCTGCACTGCTTGCTGTCTGTCCGTTTCACTTTTCATGGCATGACCTGTTCGCCGAAGCCGCGGGCTACACTTAAGGTATGCCCTCGCGCGTTCGGCTGGTGGCCATCGACATCGATGGAACACTCCTCCCCTCCTCAGGCACCAAGATCAGCGAACGTAACCGGCACGCACTGCAGAGGGCGCAGGCCGCCGGACTGCACATCGTGATCGCCACCGGCCGTCGCCACCAGTACGCCGAGCCGGTGCTCGAGCAGATCGGGCTTTCGCCCTGCTCCGTCATGATCTCCTCCAACGGCTCCGTGGTGCGCTCCTTCAATGGCGACCTGATTCGCCGCACCCTGCTCCCAGTCGAAAGCGCACGCGCGCTGTGCATTGCGCTGCGGCCGTTCGGCCAGACCATGGTCTTCACCTTCGATCGCGTCCAGCGGGCCTCGCTTGTGGTCGAAAACGTCCGTTCGCTGCACCAGCGCATCACCGCCTGGGTGCAGGCCAACCAGGACGACATCGAAGAGATCGCCCCACTGGAGCGCGCCTTCGACGACGGTGAGGAGCCGATCCAGGGCATGCTCTGCGGCGATCTGCCGAGTGTCCACGCCGCGCAGCAGATGCTCGCCGGTGATCCAGTCTCCCGGCACATCACCATGCATCGCACCGAATACGAGGAGCGCGATCTCGCGATCCTGGACCTGCTGCCGCCCGGCTGCTCCAAGGCCCATGCGCTCGCGGACTACGCTGGTTCGCTCGGCATCGCAGCGCACGAGATCATGGCCATTGGCGACAACTTCAACGACCAGAGCATGCTCGAGTACGCCGGACATGCCGTGCTGATGGGCAACGCTGGCAATGCCATGCAGAACATCGCGCGGCAGAATGGCTGGACCGTGACGCATACCAATGACCAGGATGGCGTTGCTTCGATCATCGAGCCGCTGATTGAAGCCCTGATCGAGCCGCTGACCGGGGACGCGATCAAAGACTTGCCTCAGCCAGAAAAGGCCGTCGCAACCCGTAGTTAGCCCGGGCGGCGGTCCGGGCCTGCATGGTAGCCTAACGGGGTGCCGGGATACCTCCAGGTCGCGCGCCGTATTGTGCTTGGGGCCAGTGTTTTGGGGGCTGCGGCAGTGCCATTGCTGGGCGCCGAGCATATCCTTCTGCGCGACGGCTTCGACCTGATCTGCGATCACCGCGAGGTCGTTGGCGATCGCGTCCGGCTCTACCTGACGGCCGCCGACGTGAGCTTTGTCGAGGTCAGCCCGCAGGACATCGTTAGCAGCGAGCCGATGGAACTGCCTGCTCCCCAACCAGCAGCTCAGCCCGTCTCGCTGACGCCGGTCGCCGACCCCACTCCCGCAGAAATCCGTGAGATGACGGCCAAGGCAGGCCGTGCGCATGATTTGGATGTGGACCTGCTCGCGAGCGTGATCCGCGCCGAGAGCAACGGCAACGTGCATGCGGTAAGCCGCGCCGGTGCGCGTGGGCTGATGCAGTTGATGCCCTCCACCGCCGGCGACCTGGGCGTGCAGGACAGCTTCCGCGCCGAAGATAACATCAACGGCGGCACGCAGTATCTCAACGATCTGCTCGTTCGCTACCACGACAACCTCGCGCTCGCGCTGGCCGCGTACAACGCCGGGCCGGCAGCGGTCGACAAGTACCACGGCATTCCGCCGTTCCGCGAGACGCGGGCCTATGTCGCGCGCATCATCCGCGACTTCAACCAGCGTAAGGCGACGCAGGGTCGCAGCAACGCAGGGTTGATCGCCGCAGCCGCGACTGTCACTGCCGCAGGCAAGTGATCTGCCGGACTCGCGGCTTCTCCATTTCCGCAACCCGCAACCGCATCGCCTTCGAGCCACATTGGGAGCCCGCGTCGTGAAGTCCAGGCAGATTCTTCTGACGGCGGCCGCCGTCCTCGTCACACTCGCCCTGCTGGTGTACGCCAGCCATCGCACGCACTTCCGCTGGGGCGTACTGGCAGAACAGGTGCATCACGTCCGCTGGACGAATATCGTGCTCGGCGTCGCGCTGATCTATCTGGCGTATGTCGTGCGCGCCGTGCGTTGGACCGTGTTTCTGCGCCCCACGCGGCGCTTTCCTCCCCTCTATCTGCTGGGCACGCAGGTGATCGGCTTTACCGCGGTCGCGCTGCTCGGCCGCGTGGCGGACCTGACAAGGCCCTACCTGGTCGCGCGGCGCACACAGTTGCCGATTGCGCTGCAGGTGGCCATCTACACGGTCGAGCGTATGTTCGACGCGAGCTCGATGGCGATCATCTTTTCGCTCGCGCTGCTGCTCGCCCCGGATCGCGCGACGCTGCCGCATAAGCAGATCGCCATCAACGTCGCACGCGGCGCGCTGCTCGCATCACTCGTGCTGATCGTGTTTGCGGTCGCTATCCGGCTCTCCGGCGAAAGCATGGCCCGTTTTGCCGAGACACGCTTCCCGCACAAGCTCGGCGCTGCGTTCGCGAACAAGGTACGGGGCTTCAAGGAAGGCTTGAACGCGGTCTCGTCTCCCGCAGCACTGCTGCAGGGCGCCGGTCTGTCCCTGCTGATGTGGGTGATGATCTCGGGCGCATACCTCGCTACCGTGCGCGCCTTCATCGGCTCGCCCGTGCTGAGCTCCATGACGCTGGCCCGCTCTGTAGTCCTGATGGCGGCGAGCATGGCCGGATCCGTCGTCCCGATTCCGATCGTGAGCTGGTTTGCGCAGATCCTGGTGCTGCAGCAGGCGATGCAGCAGATCTTTGGCGTGCATGCAGAGCCGGCGCTGGCGTGCGGGACCGGGCTCACCTTCGTGACCTTTCTGTGCATCATTCCGGTCGGCCTGATCTGGTCGCGCTTCGAACACGTCTCGCTGCGCCAGGTCTCGGAGGAATCGGAGCAGGAAGCAGAGGAGCTCGGCGCAGAGGCATAGCCGCAGCCACGGCTGGTATCGTGGAACTAGCTATGAAGTGCCCCTACTGCGGCTTCGCGCAGGACCGAGTTGTCGATTCGCGCGAGAGCAAGGACGCAGATGCCATCCGAAGACGCCGCGAGTGTGAGCGCTGTGAGAAGCGCTTCACCACCTACGAGCGCATCGACGAAATCCCGTACATGGTGGTCAAGAAGGATGGACGGCGCGAGCGGTTCGAGCGCCACAAGGTGCTGAGCGGACTGCTGCTCGCCTGCCGCAAGCGTCCCTTCACGCCCGACCAGCTCGAGAAGATCGTCGATGAGGCGGAGACATTTCTCGTCGACTCGCCGGAGCGCGAGCGCAAGACGCACGAGATCGGCGAGCTGATCATGAACCGGCTGAAGGCCATCGACACCGTTGCGTACATTCGGTTCGCCAGCGTGTATCGCGACTTCACCGACGTGCGCGAATTCAAGGAAGAGCTCGAGCAGTTGCTGAACGCAAAGGACCAGAACGCGAAACGGCGTACGCCGGAGCCGGCTCCGCGCAGACCGCAGCGCCCGCTCGCCTGATCCGCACAACGCAAACAGAGAGACCGATTCACAAGGAAGAACATGCCCAAACAGCACACCATCACGCTCATTCCGGGGGACGGCATCGGTCCCGAGGTTACGAACGCAGTCGTTCGCATTCTTGAAGCGGCTGGCAAAGCCACCGGCGCGTCGTTTCAGTGGGAGAGCTTCGCGGTTGGCGCAGAGGCATTCGAGCGCACCAAGGAGTACATCCCGCAGGAGCTCTATGCGTCGATCGAGCGGAATCGCGTCGCGTTGAAGGGGCCGGTGACGACGCCCATCGGCGGGGGCTTCTCGTCCATCAATGTCACGCTGCGCCAGAAGTTCGAGCTCTACGCCAACTTTCGGCCCATCCGCAATCTGCCTGGTCTCGAGAGCCGCTACCCTGGTGTGGACCTGGTGATCGTGCGCGAGAACACAGAGGATCTCTACGTCGGCCTCGAGCACGAAGTCGTGCCGGGTGTTGTCGAATCGCTGAAGATCGTGACCGAGAAGGCGTCCACACGCATCGCGAAGTTCACCTTCGAATATGCGCGCAAGCACGGCCGCAAGAAGGTGCACGCCATCCACAAGGCCAACATCATGAAGATGTCCGACGGCCTGTTTCTGCGCTGCGCGCGCAACATCGCGAAGGATTTTCCAGAGGTCACGTACGCCGAGCACATCGTCGACAACACGTGCATGCAGCTGGTGATGAATCCGTACCAGTACGACATGCTGCTGCTGCCGAATCTGTACGGTGACATCGTGAGCGATCTGTGCGCCGCATTCGTCGGCGGCCTGGGGCTGGTGCCGAGCGCTAACCTAGGCGAGAGCTGCGCCCTGTTCGAGGCAGTGCATGGTTCAGCGCCGGACATCGCCGGACAGGACAAGGCAAACCCGACCGCGCTGCTGCAATCCGCGATCCTGATGCTGCACCACATTGACGAAACCGCGGCTGCGGAACGCGTGCAGGCTGCGCTTGACAAGGTGTACTCGGAGAAGACGTCGCTCACCCGAGACGTGGGCGGCACCGCAGGGACACAGGAATTCGCCAACGCTGTGCTCGCTGCGCTCTGAACCCGAACCAGACCACATCCGCATTGAACTGCCGAGGAATGACCGTGACCCACTCCTACTCCAACATTTCGCGCGCCTTCTCGCTCGCGCTCTGCTGCACACTGCTCGCCAGCGCCGGTTGCAAGAAACAGGTCTCCGGCGGAGCTGCGCCGTCTTCCGACACGCACGCCGTGAATGCGCATATCGACCCGGCGAACGCGGGCACCATCAACGGGACCGTCCACGTGACCGGTAAAGTGCCGGAGCGGATCGAAATCGACATGGCGCAGGACCCCGCATGCGCGATGAGCCCCGAAGGAAAGAACCTGACCGAGCAGATCGTCGCGGACAAGGGCAAGCTCGCCAACGTATACGTGTATGTCGAGGACGGTCTGGGCAACAGGATCTACCCTGCGCCGACCGAGCCGGCCGTGCTCGATCAGAAAGGCTGCCGCTACGTGCCGCATGTACTGGCCGCCATGGTGGGCCAGCCGATCGAGTTCCGCAACTCCGACCCGACAATGCACAACGTGCACATGCAGCCGACCATCGGCGGCAATCAGGCCTTCGATGTGTCGCAGCCGCCGAACGCGGGCACGATCCAGCATGCGTTCAGCAAGCCGGAGATGCTAATTCCGGTGCGCTGCAACAATCACCCGTGGATGGAGGCGTTTCTCAACATCGCACCCAATCCATTCTTCGCGGTCAGCGGTCCGGATGGCCACTTCACGATCCAGGGTCTACCGCCCGGCAAGTACACGCTGGTCGCGGTGCAGGAGAAGCTCGGGACGCAGCACGCGACCGTCACCGTCGGCCCGCACGCGGCTGCGACCACTGACTTCACCTTCGCCGTGAAGTAGCCAGCAGTATCGTTCGCGGCTCTCTTCTGCTGACTGCGGCGCAGTGTTCGCTAGAATATCCGGACACGCAGCACAGCGAAGAGGCCCATGGCAGAACGACTGAAGGTAGGCATCCTCGGCGCAACCGGCACCGTCGGGCAGCGATTCATTCAGCTGCTGGACGGGCACCCCTTCTTCGAGGTCACGTGGCTTGCGGCGAGCGATCGCTCCACCGGCCGCCGCTATGAAGACGCTGTCCGCTGGAAGCTGGACACGTCCATTCCGGAAGCAGTGCGCGATCTGCCGCTCTTGCCGGCAACGCCGGACGGCGCGCCTGCGGTGATCTTCGCCGCACTCGATACGGACATCGCACGCGAACTCGAGCCGCTGTTCGCGCAGGCGAGTTGCGCTGTGATTTCGAACTCGAGCGCATTCCGCATGCATCCCGATGTGCCGCTCGTCATCCCCGAGGTCAACCCCGGCCACCTCGCATTGATCGAGCAGCAGAGCTGGCGTCGCGAGTCCGGCGGCTACATCGTCACCAATCCGAACTGCTCTGCTATCGGGCTGGTGCTCGCGCTGAAGCCGATCGCCGATCGCTTCGGCATCGAGAGCATCTTCGTCACCACCATGCAGGCGGTCAGCGGCGCGGGCTATCCGGGCGTGCCGTCGCTCGACATCCTCGGCAACGTGGTTCCCTTCATCCGCAGCGAAGAAGAAAAGATGGCCGAGGAGACGATGAAGCTGCTCGGCTCACTGCGCGGGTCCGCCCCGATCCACCACGTCGAGCACTATCCGGCCAAGTTGAGCGCGCACTGCAACCGCGTCGCCGTCGAGGATGGCCACACCGAGAGCGTCTCGCTCAAGCTGCGGAGCCCGGCCACACGCGAGGCGCTGATTGCGGCCTGGCAGGAGTTTCAGCCGCTGCGCCCTCATGCGCTGCCGTCAGCACCCGCACAGCCGGTCGAGTTCCTCACCGCGGACGATCGCCCGCAACCACGGCTCGATCGCATGCGCGGCCGCGGCATGGCCTCAAGCGTGGGCCGGCTGCGTCCCTGCGCACTCTTCGACTGGAAGTTCACCGTGCTCTCGCATAACACGATTCGCGGCGCTGCCGGAGCTGCCCTGCTCAATGCAGAGCTGCTGCGATCGCTCGGCAAGCTGCGCGCCAGCCGCGAGCAGAGCGCGAACACGACGGCTGTGCCGGCATGAGGCTCGTCGTGATGAAGTTTGGTGGCACCTCCGTAGAGGATGCCGTCGCGATCCGCCGCACGGGAGAGATCGTGCGTGGGCGCCTCTCCCGTGGCCTGCAGCCCGTGGTGGTCGTGAGTGCGATGGCAAAGGTGACCGACCAACTGCTGCAGGCAGCCAGCGCCGCAGGCCGCGGAGACAAGGCCGCCGCACTGGCCACCAGCGCCGCCCTGCGCGTGCGCCATCATCAGACGGCAGCAGAGTTGATCCCCACGGGAGCGCTTCCGCCGATTACCGCACTGATCGACGATCACTTCGACTCGCTTGAGGAACTGCTGCGCGGGCTGGCTGCCGTCGGCGAGGTCACACTGCGCTCGACCGATCTCGTTGCCTCCTACGGCGAGCGGCTGTCCAGCCAGATCGTCGCGGCGGCGTTTGCGGCGGGCGGACTGGCCGCGACGCACGTTGACGCACGCACCTCGATCATCACCGATGCGCAGCACACCAAGGCCGTGCCCCAGCCCGCGCTGATCGCGCAGCGGCTGCAGCAACATGTCGCGCCGCATGCGCAGGCAGGCCGGGTGGTGGTGCTCGGCGGTTTTATCGGCGCCACGCCAGAAGGCGTCACGACGACGCTTGGTCGCGGCGGCTCGGACTACAGCGCCGCGCTGATCGGCAGCGGGCTGCACGTCGAAGCGATCGAGATCTGGACCGATGTGAACGGCATCATGACGACCGACCCGCGCATCTGCCCCGATGCATTGCGCGTGCGCACCATCAGCTTCGAGGAGGCGGCAGAGCTCGCCTATTTCGGCGCAAAGGTGCTGCATCCGGCCACCATCCTGCCGGCGGTCGAAAAAAATATTCCGGTGCTGGTGCTCAACTCACGCGATCCCGAGAACGAGGGCACGCGCATCACCGCACTGGCGCCGCACTGCCGCAGTCCCTTCAAATCCATCGCAGCCAAGCGCCGCCTCACCATCATCGACGTCGTCGCCAACCGGATGCTGATGGCGCACGGCTATCTGAAAGCAGTGTTCGATGTCTTCGACCGGCACAAGTGCCCGGTCGATATGGTGTCCACGTCCGAGGTCAGCGTCTCGCTCACGGTCGATTCGAACGAGCGGTTACCCGAAATCGCCGCCGACCTGCGCCAATTTGCCGACGTGAAGTACGAAGGCCGAAAGGCCCTGATCTGCATGGTCGGCGAAGATATTCGCGGGCACAACGGCATTGCAGCGCAGGTGTTTGGTGCACTGCGGCACATCAACCTGCGGATGATCTCGCAGGGTGCGTCGGAGATCAACATGAGCTTCATGATCGAAGAGGACGATGTCGAGGAAGCGATTCGCTCGCTGCATTCGGTCTTCTTCGCAGACCCGGACCCGGTGATCTTCGACCTCGAAGCACGGGCTGCAGCAGTGGCGCAGACCACAGCCAACGGAGGCGCGGCATGATCTTTCTGATACTCGGCAGGGGTAAGACCGGATCGATCGTCGCCGACGTGGCGCACGAGCGCGGCCATGGTGTGCGCGTCATCGGCGAAGAAGAGAATCGCAATGCGTCCGCGATCACACCGCCGCTGCTCGCTCATGTCGATGCGGTCATCGACTTCACCACCGCCGAAGCCGTGATCCCGAATATGCGGGCGTGCCTGTCGAACGGCGCGAAGATCGTGGTCGGCACCACCGGCTGGTACGACCACCTGCAGGACATGCGCAAGCTCTGCGACCGGCGCAATGGCGGCCTGCTGTACGGAACCAACTTCTCCGTCGGTGTGCAGGTCATGCTGCGGCTGGTGCATGAGCTCGCCGTTGGCACCCGCGGCTATGAGCTCTCGATTCATGAGACGCATCACGTCGGCAAGAAGGACGCGCCCTCGGGCACCGCGCTCTCGTTGCGGCAGGCGATCCGCGAAGCCGGCCCGGAGCTCGATGCGCCGATCACCTCCGATCGCGAGGGCGATGTCCCCGGCATCCACGAGCTGCAGGCGCGCTCGGCCAACGACCTCATCACCATCAGGCACGAGGCGTTCTCACGTCGCGGCTTCGCCGAAGGGGCGATTCGCGCGGCGGAATGGATCAGTACGCGCAACGGCTGTTACGAGTTCAGCGAGATCTTCGCCCAGCTATAAGGCACTGACCCGCGTCGGCAGACGCCGCTCGCATCCGAATGGTATGCTCGCTCGGTTATGGAGCTACGCGGCTGCGGCACTGCCCTGGTCACCCCTTTCCAGCCGGATCTGACGATCGACACGGACGCGCTCGCTGAGCTTGTCGAGTGGCAGATCGCAAGCGGCATCGACTTCCTCGTGGCCTGCGGCTCCACGGCCGAAACCGCCACACTGAATGACCGCGAAGCGCTCGACGTGATCCGGCTGGTCGCGAGCGTCGCCAATGGCCGCGTGCCGGTCGTCGCCGGCTGCACACACAACGCAACACGCGAGGCCGTGGAGCGCGCCCAGGCTGCCGCAGCCATCCCCGGCGTCCATGCCCTGCTCGCCGCAAGCCCGTATTACAACAAGCCGACGCAGGAGGGGCAGTTCCAGCACTTCCGTGCAATCGCCGAAGCGGTCGAGCTGCCGCTTGTTGTCTACAACGTACCCGGCCGCACAGCCGTGAACCTCGAGCCCGCGACCATCGCCTGCCTGGTTAGCACCTGCCCGAATATCGCCGCTATCAAGGAATCGAGCGGCGACCTGCAGCAGATCACAGAGCTGATTCACACGGTCGACGGCACAGCCACGCGCGTCTTTGCCGGGGATGACTACCTTGCCGTGGCAGCGGTCGCCATCGGCGCTGCCGGCCTGATCTCGGTCGCGTCGAACGAGATCCCGTCCGAGATGCACGCCATGGTCGGCGCGGCGCTCGACAACGACTTCAAGACGGCGCGCCAGCTCCAGCAGCACTGGTACCCACTCATGCTCGCCAACTTCTGGGAGACCAACCCCGCGCCCGTCAAGCATGTACTCGCGCGCATGGGGCGGCTGGCGCCAGTGTGGCGGCTGCCGATGGTGCCGCCCTCGGCCACCGTCGCGGCCCGGCTGGATGCGCTCATCGCGACATTCGATCTCAAGGTCGCCGTCGCGCACTGACCCCGTACACTCAGAGAGCATGCACGCACCGCACCCGCTCCAGGCAGAGATCGAGCGCCACTTCGCCGCCAGCGCTGACGCCATCAGCGACATGGCCGCGCACCAATCCTTCCACGAACTGCGTGATGCCCTGAACAACGGAACTATCCGCGCTGCGGAGCCCGACGCCGGCTCGGCCCTGGGCTGGACCGTGAACGCCTGGGTGAAGCGCGGCATCCTGCTCGGCTTTCGCCTTGGCCAGCTCGCCAGCTTCGGCAATCACGACCTCTCGTTCGTGGACAAGGGCACCTTCCCCGCGCGCACCTTTACGCCGGAGCAGGGCATCCGCGTCGTCGTTGGGGGCTCATCCGTGCGGGAAGGCGCCTATCTGGCCCGCGGCGTCATCTGCATGCCACCCATGTACGTCAACGTGGGAGCCTACGTGGACGAGGGCACGCTGGTCGATTCGCACGCCTTGGTGGGCAGTTGCGCCCAGATCGGCAAGCGCGTGCACCTGAGCGCGGCAGCACAGATCGGCGGCGTGCTCGAGCCAGTCAACGCTAACCCGGTCATCATCGAAGACGATGTCCTCGTGGGGGGCAACTGCGGGGTGTACGAGGGCACGGTCGTGAAACGGCGGGCCGTGCTGGCGCCCGGGACCATCCTGACCAGGGGCACGCCGGTGTATGACATCGTGAACGGCACCATGCACAAGGCAGAACAGGGCGCCCCGCTGGTGATCCCTGAGGCTGCCGTGGTCGTGCCCGGCTCGCGTGCGATCACGCGCGGACGGGCCCAGGAATGGGGTCTCAGCCTCTATGCGCCGGTCATCGTGAAGTACCGCGATGAGAAGACCGACCTGAGCGCGACCCTCGAAGACCTGCTGCGCTGATCTGCATCCAACGAAGGCGACTCGCGGCCTTCCGCACCAAGTTCCTTTGTCTGCGGTGCCGTACCTGCTAGCATTTTCTATTCATGTCTAAAGGCAAGCTGCAAATTATCCCTATCGGCGGACTCGGCGAGTTCGGTATGAACTGCATGGCCATCCGCTACGACGAAGACATCTTCGTCATCGATGCCGGCCTAATGTTTCCGGAGAGCGATCTGCTCGGCGTCGACATCGTGGTGCCCGATATCACCTACCTGGTCGAGAACCGCGCCCGCGTCCGCGGCATCGTGCTGACGCATGGGCACGAGGATCACATCGGCGGACTGCCCTGGCTGCTGCGCGAACTGCGCGTCCCGGTCTACGCCACCGAGTTCACGCTCGCTTACGTCGAGGGCAAGCTCGAAGAGCACAAGCTGCTCGACGATGCGGAGTTGATCGAGATCGAGCCGCGGCGCAAGTTCCAGCTCGGGCCCTTCACGATCGAGCCGCTGCGCGTCACTCACAGCCTTGTCGATTGCGTGGCTCTTGCGATCGAGACGCCGGTTGGCGTCATCGTCCACACCGGCGACTTCAAAGTGGATCTCTCGCCGCCGGATGGTGAAGCGTTCGACCTGGCCAGCTTTGCCGAGTACGGCAAGCGCGGCGTGCTGGCGTTGCTGCAGGACTCGACCAACGTCGATCGTGCCGGCTACACGCCCAGCGAGTGGGCCGTCCGGCCCCGGCTCGAAGAGATCTTCTCGCGCACGCAGCGGCGGTTGTTCTTCTCCTGCTTCTCGTCGTCCATCTACCGCATGCGCATCGCGCTTGAGCTGGCGCAGAAGCATGGGCGCAAGGTCGCGATCGTGGGCCGCTCGATGCTCGAGTCGTCCGAGATCGCGCAGGACCTCGGCTATATCGACATTCCGCAGAGCCTGATCATCCACCCGGGCCAGATCAAGGACCTCGCGCCTGAAGAGGTTTGCGTCCTGATCAGCGGTACGCAGGGCGAGCCGATGTCGGCGCTCTCACGCGCAGCCGTGGACAGTCACAAGCACGCCAAGATCGAGCGCGGAGACACGGTCCTGCTCAGCTCGCGCGTCATTCCCGGCAACGAGAAGAGCATCTACCGCGTCATCGATCACCTCTGCCGCCGCGAGGCCAACGTGATCTATGACGATGGCCAGTCCGGCCTGATCCACGTCAGCGGCCACGGCAGTCAGGAAGAGCTGCGGCTGATGATCAATCTCATCCGGCCCAAGTTCTTTATCCCGGTGCACGGCGACTTCCGACACTTGCAGCGGCATGCGCGGCTCGCGATGGATCTCGGTATCTCCGACAACGCCTACCTGCTCGAAGACGGTGACGTGCTCGAACTGGACCGCAACACCGCCGTGAAGAACGGGAAGGTGCACGCGGGCCGCGTGCTGCTAGACTCCGGCGCCTCCGGCAATGTGGTCGAGGACATCGTCATCCGCGATCGCCGGCACCTTAGCGAGGACGGCCTGGTGATCGCGATCATCACGATCAACAAGCTGACTGGCCGTGTCGAGGGTGTCCCCGAGTTCGTGACGCGCGGCTTCGTCGCCGGGCGCGTGGAACTGGGCGAGCAGGCCAAGGCCATAGTCGGCAAGACACTCGAGGAATCGAGCGCCGAAGAGCGTGCCGATCAGGTGCTGATCAAGGAGAAGATCCGGGTCGACCTGAAGCGATACATCCAGAAGCAGAGCTCGGGCCGGCCGTTCATCATGCCGGTCGTTCTCGAGATCTGATCGGAAAAGCACGGTATGCCGGACACGAGCGCCCTCGCTGCTGAGTTCGTCAGCCCGGCAGAGTTTCGCCAGGCGCGCGAGCGCCTGGGCGGGGCCGTGCTGCACACCCCGCTGGTCCGTCTCGCAAGTGTCACCGATACTGTGGCCTATCTGAAGGCCGAAAGCCTGCAGCCGATCGGCAGCTTCAAGCTGCGCGGCGCGATGAACGCCGTCGCATCCCTCTCGGAAGCAGATCGAAGCCGCGGTGTCATCACCTACTCGAGCGGCAACCACGCCCAGGGCGTCGCCTATGCGGCGCGCGCATTCGGTATCCCAGCCGTCATCGTGATGCCGTCGAATGCGCCGGAGATCAAGCGTCGGGCCACTGCTGCTCTGGGCGCGGAGATCGTCACGGTCGGCCCGGCCAGCAGCGAACGCCGGCTGCGCGCAGAGGCGCTGGCCGCCCAGCATGGCTACACCATCATCCCGCCCTATGACGACCCGGCCATCATCGCCGGCCAGGGCACGTGCGGGCTTGAGATCCTCGAAGATTGCCCAGACGTTGACCTGGTGCTCGCGCCCGTTGGCGGCGGCGGCCTGCTGAGCGGCGTAGCCGCAGCCATTCGTCAGCAACGGCCGGAGTGCCGCGTCATCGGCGTCGAGCCCGAACTGGCTAGCGATGCGGCCGAGAGCCTGCAGCGTGGCCAGATCGTGCAGTTCACCGCCGAGCAGACCAGCCGCACACTCGCGGACGGACTGCGCACGCAGAGCGTCGGCGAACGCAACTATCGTCACCTCCGCGAGTACGTGGACGCGATCGTTACGGTCACGGAGCGGGAAATCGAAGCTGCGATGCGCCGCATCGCCTTCGATGCGCGCCTGATTGCCGAGCCAAGCGGCGCTGTCGCACCAGCCGCGCTCTTCTATCGTCGAGACCGCCTGCCCGCACATCGGACCGCGGTCGCCATCGTCAGCGGTGGCAATGCAGAACCGGCGACGCTCCTGCGCGTGCTCTGCGCAAGTCGTGCCAACGACTGACCCCGAGCGGCGCTCTATTCACCGTCTTCTTACGATGTGCCGCTGCGGGCTAGGCATCTCCCTAACTGAAGCAGGAGGGGATTCGCATGGGGATGGCTACACACGACTTCACCGAGCTGGACAACGCTAAGGTCTCGAAGCAGCACTGGAAGATCATGTTCATCTCCGGCATGGGCTTCTTCACCGACGCCTATGACCTGTTCATCATCGGCGTCGTCATGTCGCTGCTGAAGCCGATGTGGCATGTCGGCAAACTCGAGGAGAGTCTGGTCGAGTCCACCGCGCTGCTGGCCTCGGCGATCGGTGCACTGCTGTTCGGCCGTGTCGCGGACATGCTCGGCCGCAAACGCATCTACGGCGTCGAGGTGCTGGTGCTCGCCGCCGGAGCGATTGGCTGCGCCTTCTCGCCGAACATATGGTGGCTGATCGGCCTTCGCTTCATTCTCGGCATCGGGATCGGTGGCGACTACCCTGTATCCGCCACCATCATGAGCGAGTACGCGGGCAAGTCCTCGCGCGGCATGCTGGTCACCCTCGTCTTCGCGATGCAGGCGGCGGGCCTCATCCTGGGACCGCTCTTCGCATCGGCCCTGCTGCTGACGCCGCTCTCGCATGACCTGATCTGGCGCATCCTGGTCGCCTTCGGCGCGGTCCCCGCGCTGGCCGTCTACTGGCAGCGACGGCACCTGAAGGAGACGCCCCGCTTCCTCGCTGCGGCAGCGATGGAAGAGGACGAGCAGGGCCGGCTCTCGAACGCGAAGCATTACGACAGCGCGCAGCACTCGGTCTCCTTCTGGGATGGATTCCACCGCCTTGCGGAAGACGATCGCCTCGTGCGCCGCCTGATTGGCGCAAGCGCGGCCTGGTTTCTGATGGACGCCGCGTACTACGGCAACACCGTCTCGAGCCCGCTCGTGCTGTCGGCGCTCAACAGCGATCACACACTGTTGCAGAAGACACTCACACAACTCGTCATCTTCACGGTATTCGCAGCGCCCGGGTATGCCCTGTCCGCCTTGTTCATGGACCGGCTGGGGCGCAAGAAGATCCAGGTGCTCGGATTCGTCATGATGGCCGTGGCGTTCGCCGTGCTCGCACTGGTGCCCAACCTGGAGAAGATGGCGACTCCGTTCCTGATCATCTACGGCTTCAGCTATTTCTTCACCGAGTTCGGTCCCAACGCGACTACCTTCGTTTATCCATCGGAGATCTTTCCCGTGCGCGTGCGGACCACCGGCCACGGCATCGCAGCGGCCATGGGCAAGCTGGGCGGCTTCCTCGGGGTGTTCGTGTTCCCCTACCTGCTGCACTGGAAGGGGCTGCTGGGGGCAGAGTCGGCTGCGGCCATCGCCAGCATCCTCGGCGCCCTGGTCACCATCGCGTTGCTGCCGGAGACGAAGGGCAAGAGCCTGGAGGCGATTGAGGCGGAGCCGCGTGAGGTGCGCAAGCGGGAGCATCGGCGCGCTGCCTGACCCGGCACACTACCCGGCACCGGCGGTATCCTGAAGGCGTGAAGCCGCACACTGCTCTCTGCCTGCTCCTGCTCGCTCCCGGCGCGCTCCCGCTCCGCGCTGCGGATCAGAAGCCCACCGGCCCCGTCGCAACCGTTCTGCGCAGTACGCCGGTGTTTGTCGAGGCCGACACCAAATCGCAGCGTCTCGACTACCTGATGCCCGGGCGCGAGATGGTGATCGTCGGCCGCAGCGGCCCCTGGCTGCGCGTCTTCGCCAATACGGACGTGATGCAAAACCGGAATGAAGACGCGCCCGTGTTTGGCGATCAGGCAGCGACCCCGCCCCTCTCCGGCTGGATCGAGGGCAAGGGCGTGGTCTCGACCGATACGCCGAATGCCGAAGCAGTCCTGTTCGGCGCAGCGGCGGCTGAGGAAGCCAAGGCGACCGATGCGCGCAACAGCCGGGACGCTGCGCAGGCAGCGCGTCTGCTTTACGCGCGGGATGCGCAACTGTTCCCGCAGGGTCCGCATGCGGGCGAAGCCGCGTGGCGTGCAGCCGACATCCGCTGGCAGCTCGAAAAGGCCGACGTCTACTCCCGCCCGTCGGCGCACGAGAAGGAAGCCTACCTGCGGCAGCAGATCGACGACGGCGAGATGAAGAAGCTGATCAAGCGCTTCCCCGGCTCGAAGTGGGCGGACCTTGCCGCGTACGAGATGCTGGACAACAAGGTATGTGGCGATTGGCAGGGCTCGACCAGGTGTCCTGAGAAAGAAGCAGAGCTCTACCAGAAGTACGCCGACGAGCACGCGAACTCGCCCAAGGCGCCGCTCGCGCTCTATGAGACCGTGTACCGCCTCGCGGCGGCCGGCGATATCTACGCAGCCGACGGCAACGACAAAAAGGCCAGCGAATCACGCGATCACGCGAAGTCAGTCGCCGCACACATGGCACAGAAGTACCCGGAAAGCGACTACACAGCCCGTACAGCTACTCTGGTATACCTGATGGAGCAGTCCATTTCCATCTATGGTGCGGAACGCACATAAGCCACATGCGCTGTGACAGATAGCGCTCGGTGACACCCGCGGACCCGCACTCAGACCGCAAGGAAACCTGGTGAACGACTACATCGTTTCGGTCCTGCTCGGGATCGTCGAGGGGCTGACAGAGTTTCTGCCGGTCAGCTCAACCGCCCACCTGCGCATCGCCGAGGCTCTGCTGCACATCAACCTCGCCGATCCGTACTGGAAGATGTACACCATCGTGATCCAGCTGGGCGCCATTCTCGCGCTGATCTTCCTCTTCATCGGCCGCATCCTGGAATTTCTGCGGACCTTCCCGCGCGGGCAGTCGGGCGATCGAACGGCGCTGAATCATCCGCTCACGCTGACTGCCGTTGCCTTCCTCTGCACGGCCATCCCGGCCTTCCTGCTCACCAAGCTAATCGGCAAGCACCTCGAGAGCCTGCACCTGATGGCGACCTCTCTGCTGGTCGGCGGCATCATCATGTGGGTGGTGGACGCGTGGAGCGTACGGCGGCAGCCGACCACGACAGAGGTCGAGCACATGACCCTCGGCCAGTCGATCTGGATCGGTCTCTGCCAGGTGACATCCGCCGTGTTCCCCGGCACATCGCGTTCGATGTCGACGATCGCCTCGGGCCAGCTCGCCGGCATGACTCGCTCGGCAGCCCTCGAGTTCAGCTTCCTGATCTCGATCCCGACCATGGTTGCCGCCACGGCCTACGACCTCTTGCGCACACTCCACCCCAAGCACACAGACGTGAGCGAGGCCATCGCTCCGCTGGTGATGACCGGCCACGGCTGGATCGTGCTCGCCATCGGCTTCGTGGTCTCGTTCGTGATCGCACTGCTAGTTGTGGAGTGGTTCCTCACCTGGGTGCGCCGCCACGGCTTCGTGCTCTTCGCCGTCTACCGCATCGTGCTCGCGCTCTTACTGTTCACCCTCGGCAAACGAGTGATGGCCGGGGCCTAGAGGCATACATCTGCCGGGCCCCAGCCGTCCTCGCCTAGCGCAGAATCTGCAACGGACCGCTGGGTAGAGCGTCTCCGCGCGGCGCCCACCGTGGCGACGAGAGCTCAGGCATCGGCTTCGCGTGGAACAGCTTGCGCATGTGCCGCGCCGTGAACCGTGCCCACGTCTTTGCCCGCTTGCGGCGCGCACTGTCCGTCGAGATGCCCGTGCCCGCATACATCTGCCGGTACAGCCGCGACAGCAGCATGAAGGCTACCCGCGCCTTGAGGGTCGGTGTGCAGGCAGAGCGTTGCCACACCGCCGGCCACGCATAGAACCGATCCCACACCTTCTGCGTGCGCACGCTGATCTCTTCCGCGCTCATCGTGGGGTGCGGCGTGAACATCTTTGGTCGCACAGCAGACGGGATCAGCCAGTAGCGTGTGAGCGGAACGCCATCCACATGCGCCGGATTGTCCACCTGCGTCTTTTCCCAGCGGCCGAAGTCGACCGTTCCCGGGAAGGGTGTCATCATCACGAACTGCGCAAAGGTAATGCCTGCCTTGAGCGCCATCTCGGCAGTGGCGTCGAACGTGTCCGGCCGGTCGGTGGGCAGCCCGAAGATGAACGAGCCGAGCACATGCACGCCGTGCTCGCGGAAGGTGCGCAACTGCGCAGCCAGCCCCTCGCCGGAGTAGTTCCAATCCTTGAAGACGGCCTTCAGCCCCTCGGGCGTAACCGCCTCGACACCCACCAGCGCGCCCTTGATGTTGGCCTTGCGCATGGCGTCCAGGTACTCGCCATCCTCGCCCGCCTCCATCGTGATCTGGGTGAAGAAGACCAGGTCCTTGGGCAGCTTTGCGAGCTCTTCCATGAGCTGGAAGCGCTCTTCGCGAATGCGCGTCAGTTCTTCGACCTTCGCCAGATTGTTCTGCTCCCGCGCCAGCCGCAGGTCGGTCAGGGTCACCGGGTAGAAATTGTCATCGGCAAGCGCGATAAAGCGGAAGCCGCGCCGGCGCAGGTCCACGATCTCGTCGATCACGCTTTCAAAGCGTCGCTGCCGTGGCTTCTGGCCATCCGTCCGCCATACGCTGCAAAACGAGCAGTGTTTTGGGCAACCGCGGATCGTCTGGACCGAGGCCCACATGTATTTATCGCGATCGATCAGGTCCCAGCGCGCCGCCAGGAAGTCCTCACCACCGATGCGGCCTCCCTCGTACAGCCGCTCCGGCGCACCAGCCATGCAGTCGACGACTGCCCGGCCCCAGGCAATGTCGCCATCGCCGGTGACTACGCTGTGTGCCTCGCCCTTCTCGAACACCTCTTCGGGAAAGAGCGTGGCGTGAATTCCGCCGTACACCACCCATGCCCCGCGTTCGCGGGCGATGCGACCGACCGCGTAGCCGCGCAGCGCGTTGCCAGTGTGCACGCTGATGCCGACAATGTCCCCCGGCGCGATCGTCTCCGGGTCGAGTGGTTCAAGCGATTCGTCCACCAGCACCGGATCGCCGGCAACAGCCGGGGTCGCTGCTGCCAGGACGAAGAGCCAACGCGGCGTAATCACTGCTGTACCGAAAGAGTTGTCGCTGGGGTTTACGAGGTGAACGCGCATGTCTGCGGGATTGTCTCCATGCCGTCCTGATGCCGGAGAGACCACAAGTCGTTGCTCCGGGCCCACATATGGGAGGAGCATACGGCCACATGAGGTCTCACTCGTGCGCAGCGGAACCGGGGGCGCGAACGCGTTCGCGCCCCCCGGTTCCTACCAGGTTGATGGCGACCCAGCATCTCACGGCAGCTCTCTCAGTGCCTGAGGTACTCCCGATTCTGGCCGCGGAGGCGAACCCCCGTGTGCACCTCGCCAAAAGTCTTCGCTGTTTGTTGAAGCGACATCGGCAGTCCAGCCGCCACTCCATCCGGCTTAGTGCGTGCCGCCGAGGAGTGCCGCTGCGCTCTGTCCCTGCGTCACCACGGCATTCTGGCTCTGGCGCAGCAACCAGGTCTTGCCACGGCGCTCCCACAGCATCGCGATGCGCAGGGGCATCGCTGGCCGGTCGCCCAGCCAGAATGGTGCGTTGAAGTAGATGGACCCGAGGCGGCCCTCCTGCACAACGGAGACGTCCGTCATCTCGCCCAGGCTTGCGCCGCCACGCCAAAGCTGTTCATCCTCCTGCATCATCGTGGTTACCCCAGATTTGCCGCGGAAGATCTCGGCCGCATCGCTGCCGTAGAGCACCGTGCGGTCATCCACCGCCTGCAATACCGTCGCCCGATCGCCGCGCATGTAGGCGTCCAGAAAGTGCCGCGTCGTGGCCCGCACATCGGCCTGCTGCGCCTGCGCTGCGGCGGTCTCAGCGTGACTGCCGCGCAGTACTATGCCGCCCTGGCCCCGGTGCTCCCGGCACCCGGCCACTGACCTCACCGCTGACTCCGGGCTTAATGGCGACCCGGATTCCCACACCTTCGTGCGCTCGTGCCCGCCCGCCCCGGTTTGCGAGAATGAAGAGGCTCTGGCGTGTCGGCTGCTGGTTCATCCCCCGGATGGACGACAGCCGCTTTGCGTCCCTACCATGAAGCCCATCAGGATCGCGCTCACGCCCACTGGCAACCGACGGCTCAACGAGCTGGTCGGAGTCGCGCTGCTTGCGCTCGCCGGCCTCCTGCTCCTCTCCCTTCTCTCCTATCGCCCGGCCGATCCCTCGTGGAACACGGTGACACACGATGCGGCACAGAACTGGGCCGGCATCTTCGGCGCGACTGTTAGCGATCTGCTGCTGCAGTTCGAGGGCTTCGCTGCGTTCAGCCTGCCGATCATCCTTGCCCTGCTCGGACTGAGCTGGATCCGCTCGCGCGCCGTCGGGGCGCCGCTGTCGAAGGTCGGTGGCAGCGTGCTGCTGCTGTTCACGCTGCCCGCGATCCTGGGCCTGCTGCCCGGACACATGCACTGGCTGGGCGCGATTCCGGTTGAAGGCGTCGTGGGCCGGCTATTCGTGGATACCGCCGTCGCCGTGCTGAACTACCCCGGAACATGCGTGCTGGTCGCGACCTTGCTGATGATCTCGATCCTGCTGACGACCGCGTTCTCCTTCAGCAACCTGCGGCAGTGGATCGCGGTCCGCTTCGCCTTCTTGTACGCCTGGCGCGACCGCTGGCAGAACTGGAAGGTGCGCCGCGCGAAGCAGAAGGCCGCACGCGCCGCCGAGAAGGCCATGGCACGCCGCCAGCCACGGACAGCGACGGCTCGCAGCGCACAACCTGCTCCGGCAGCAGCCCCGGCTGAACCGAAGCTGAGCTGGTTGCGGATCCTGCATCGCCCCAGCGAGGTCGAGGAGGATGAGCGCCCCTCAGCACGCCGCGCCTCGTTCGCGGAGACGGCCGCTCCCTCCAGCCCGGAAGAGGCGGCCTACCTCGAAGACCCCGAGCCACCCTCGTCACTGTGGACCCAGATTCCGCGCGCCACAGTGCGCGATCCGGAGCCCGAACCCGAACCAGAGCCCCTGCCCGAGCCGATCCGCATGCCCGCGCCTGCCTCGCCGCGCGGCAGTGCGATCGAGCGGCACCGCTGGGAGGAGACGGCCAGCGCAGAGGCACCGTCAGAAGACGGGGCCGCCGAGTCCTTCGACTCGATCTCGATCGGCGAGCGCGCCGATGCCGATGCGCAACCCGTCACCTTGACGCCCCGCGCAGTCTCCGGCTACCGGCTGCCCCCATCGACGCTGCTCCATCGCTCGGAAGACCAGCAGATCATCCGGGAAGACGAGCTGCGTGAAGAGGCGAAGGTGCTGGTCGAAAAGTGCGCCGAGTTTGATGTACACGGCTCCGTGACGCAGATCAATCCCGGCCCGGTGGTGACGACGTTCGAGTTCCGCCCCGAGGCGGGCGTGAAGTACTCGCGCGTGACTGGACTTGCGGACGACCTCTGCCTCGCCATGGCAGCGGAAAGCATCCTGATCGAGCGCATGGCCGGCAAGAGCACGGTCGGCATCCAGGTGCCGAACTCCACACGCGAGACCATCTGGCTGCGCGACGTGGTCGAGGACCCCACCTTCTCGCAGACCAAGATGAAGCTGCCGCTTGCCATGGGCAAGGACATCAACGGCCGCATCGTGACGGCCGACCTGGCCACCATGCCGCACGTGCTGATCGCCGGCTCGACCGGCAGCGGCAAGTCGGTCGCGATCAACGCAATGATCATGTCGGTGCTCTTCAAGACGACACCAGAACAGGTGCGCATGATCCTGGTCGATCCGAAGCGGGTCGAACTCGGCATGTACGAGGGCATCCCGCACCTGTTCACGCCGATCATTACCGAGCCCAAACTCGCCGCCAATGCGCTGCGCAACGCCGTGCGCGAGATGGAGCGCCGGCTCAAGCTGCTGGCCTCGCGCTCGGTCCGCAATATTGACCAGTACAACAAGCTGTTCGAGAACGGCACGCCCAGCATGTTCGAGGATGCGCAGGAGCAGCAGCCGCTGCCCTACATCATCATCATCATCGACGAGCTCGCCGATCTCATGATGCTCGACCGGGCCAACGTCGAAGAGGCGATCACCCGCCTGGCGCAGATGGCGCGCGCCGTCGGCATTCACCTCGTGCTGGCGACGCAGCGTCCGTCTGTCGACGTCATCACCGGCCTGATCAAGGCCAACGTGCCGACGCGCATCTCCTTCCGGCTCGCCACGAAGGTCGATTCGCGCACAATTCTCGACAACAACGGTGCCGAATCACTGCTTGGCCGCGGCGACATGCTCTTCCTGCCGCCAGGCACATCGCGGCTGCAGCGCGTCCATGCGCCCTTCGTGACCGAAGCAGAGATCTCCGCCGTGACCGATTTCTGGAAGGCCCAGGGCGGCGCCAACTATGTCGAAGAGTTCCTCGAATCGCCGAAGGACGAGAAGGGCCGCGACCTGCATGCCGAAGACGGCAACGAGGACGACAACGACCCGTTGTTCAACGATGCAGTCCGGCTGGTCTTCGAGTTCGGCAAGGCATCGACCTCGCTCATCCAGCGCCGGCTGCGCGTCGGCTATGGTCGCGCCGCGCACCTGATCGACATGATGGAGCGCGATGGCCTCGTGGGACCGGCCGATGGGTCGAAGCCGCGCGAGATCCTGAAGAGCCCGGACTGGCTGAGCGAGATCGAATCGACCATGCGCTAGGGTGGCCATGCGCCTGCCGGGTGAAGGCGCATTCGCCCGTATCGGCAACCCGCCCCCTGCCCGGAAGCCTCGTACGGTGCAGGGGGACCTATGGGAGCCATTCTTGGTATCGTTCTGCTGGTTGTTGCGGCCGTGGTGGGGCTTGCGTTCTACGGAGCCAACCGCTGGACGAGCCGCAGCCATGACCGCGCAGCGAGCACAGATCGCCGCATCAATCGGGAGCGCACAACCCCCAACGCGGACAGCCGCGGAACCGGCATCAATTAAGCGCTAGCTGTCGGGGCGAAGCGCTTCTGGTGCCACGCCCAGGCCGAGCGCACGATGTCGTCCAGCGAGGCATGCTTCGGCGCCCAGCCCAGTTCGTCCATGATCCGGCGTGAACTGGCCACCAGCACGGCCGGATCCCCCGCGCGCCGCGGCTCCTCAACCACCGGAATGGCATGGCCCGTGACGCGGCGCACGGACTCGACGACCTCGCGCACGCTGAAACCCTGCCCATTGCCGATGTTGTAGATCAGCCGGTCCCGCGTCTCGAGGGCCCCGAGCGCCAGGATGTGCGCCTCCGCCAGGTCGCCGACATGCACGTAGTCGCGAATGCAGGTGCCGTCCGGGGTGGGGTAGTCGGTGCCGAAGATCTTGATGCCTGATCGCCGGCCCATCGCCACATCCAGAATGAGCGGGATGAGGTGCGACTCCGGCTCATGCGCCTCGCCCCGGCCTTCGATCGCCCCGGCCACATTGAAATAGCGCAGGCTGGCGTAGTGCAGGCCGTGGATCCGGTTCAGCCAGGTCAACATGTGCTCCACCAGCAACTTGCTCTCTCCGTAGGCGTTTGTCGGCTTCAGGGCGGCCGTCTCTTCTATAGGAGAGCTGACCGGCTCGCCGTACACGGCGGCGGTCGAGGAGAAGACCAGCCGCATGACGCCAACCGCCTGCATCGCCTCGAGCAGGGTGAGGGTTGCGGCAGTGTTGTTGCGGAAGAAGCGCTCGGGGAACCGCATGCTCTCGCCCGCTTCGATCAGCGCAGCGAAGTGCATGACGGCGTCAATCTTCTGGTCGCGGAGCACGCGCTCGAGCAGCGCCCGGTCGGCGAGATCGCCCTCCACCAGTTCCGTACCCGGGGGACCAGGTCAGGATGCCCATGGCTGAAGTTGTCGTAAACGACGACCGTGTGACCAGCCTTTAGCAATTGGAGGGCCACTGTGCCCCCGATATAGCCTGCTCCACCCGTGACGAGAATGCGCACTCTGCCTAACCTCCCAAAACGGCATTTCAGATCGACTGCCCGGCCGAAAGTAACCCTGTTCCTCCGCGGTCAACGGGCGCATGCCTATGTTGACATATTGTCAAAGGGCAACCACGGGTAGGCCCGGCTCGTCTCACCCCGGTATTATGAGGGCAGCCGACCGTGGGTTGACCGGCACGTGGACCCTCCTCGCCACGCGCCTTCCAGACCTTCCCGGACGCGTCGCGATCGTATCTCGGCGGTGTGCAATAGCGCCCCACCTCTGTTGCGGATGGGCACCACTTTCGGGGTACTGCAATACCTTGGGAATCCAAGGTATCTTTCAAGCACTCGGAGGTACTTTCGTACCAGAGTGAAGATGGATTCCTGGCAAGTCTTTCGTACTGGGACCGACATACAGCCGCACAAAAAGCGGCGAACAGTCGAACAGATAAACCAGGGGGTGCTCTGGGCAACCAGTGCACAACAGCTTTCACGACCCATTAGCCGAGTAGGGAACATATGCCGACCGATCGTATTGCCGTAACTCAGAACTTTGGTCTCTTGGACGACGGGCAGAAACGCTGGGGCTCCTTCGGCGTCAGCATGATCACGAATATCGCTATTCTGATCCTGCTGGTGTTGATTGGCGCCGTACACCACCAGGTGGTGGTGAAGAAGATGCAGGCCGATGCCCTGCTCTTCCCGGTGGAACCGCCCAAGCCGCCGAAGCCGGTGATCCCCAAGGTAAAGGTGATCGCACCGCCGAAGGTCGAGCTGGCGAAGATCGATCCGCCAAAGATCATCACGCCCCCGAAGCCTGAGATCCGTCCGCCGGACCCGGTAAAGCTGGATGTGCCGAAGCCGGTGCCCTTCATTCCGCCGGCGCCGCCCAAGGCCGTGGCTCCGCCCCCCGCTCCGAAGGTTGGTGGCTTTGACAGCCCGAAGCCGACGCTGGTGGCCAACAATCAGACCAAGCCGGCCCCGACCACGGGTGGCTTTGGTGATCCTCACGGTGTTGCACCGAACCCGAATGCCAACCGCGCGGCGAACATTGCAGCGGTCGGCAGCCTGAATGCGGCTCCCGGTGTTGGCAGCGGCGCAGGTGCGGCTCGCAAGGGCACGGTCCAGGGTGTTGCGTTCGGTGCCGGCGTCACCAACGGCGTTCCAGGCGGCACCAGTCATGGCGCAGTCGCCTCGGCTGGCTTCGCGAACGGTGTTATCGGTGGCACGCCTGGTGGTACGGGCAAGGGTCTGGGTCAGGCCGGTTCTGCCGGCTTTGGCGGCGGTGCTGTCGGCGGCCATGGTGTGCAGGTGGCGCAGGCTGCAGAGCCCGCGTTCACGCCCCCGGTCGTTATCTCCGAGCCGAAGGCACGCTACACGTCCGAGGCCGAGCAGGCGAAGGTGCAGGGTGAGGTCACGCTGCAGGTTCGCTTCCTGGCAAATGGTTCAGTTGAAGTTATCCGGGTGGTCAACGGTCTGGGTCACGGGCTCGATGAAGAGGCGCGGCATGTCGCCGAGTCCATCCGTTTCAAGCCGGCTATGAAGAATGGACAGCCGGTCGATCACACGACACTTATTCACGTGACATTCCAGTTGGCATAATGGGCTGTCTCTCCCACAGCATTGCAACAATGAAGTTCATCGAAGTGGATCTAGGAGCCGGGAAATGAATCTGCGGAATTTTTGGATGACAACTCTGCTCTTGACGCTTGGCGTCACGAGTGCTCAGGCAAAGAAGGAAAAATTCCCTTCCGCTCCCGCCCTGACTCCCGAGCAGAACGCCTTGGTCAAGAAAGCCATCGCTGCGGAGAAGATCACGATCAAGGGCATTCAACAGAAGTCGCCCCTGGTTCAGACCTATATCCAGAACATGAAGGGCGATGCCAAGCTGTACGCTGTGCCGGTCTCCGACCAGTACATCCTGCAGCGCGTCGACTTCGGTAAAACCTTCTACGGCAAGTCGTACTCCGACGGCGAGGCCAGCGGCGCGAACAAGGGCATGTTTAAAGGCTCCCTCGCTGCCATGGGTCTGCTCTCGAAGAGCCTGCTGCCGGGTAACGTCCGCTACATGCCGGACGGCTTCCTGGAGATGATGTTCATCGATCCGAGCGGCTTCGATCAGCAGCACTATGACTTCGTCGCCGTGCGCAAGGCTTTCTTGGGCACCGTGCGCTGTGACGTATTCGACGTGCACCCCAAGCAGGGCCTCGGCAATGGTCGCTTCACCGGCCGCATCTGGATCGATAACGATTCGGGCAATGTAGTGCGCTTCAACGGCACCTACACCGGCGGCGAGATGCAGGACAAGGCCGACGATAACGACTACTTCCACTTCGACAGCTGGCGTCAGAACCTGCAGCCTGGTGTGTGGCTCCCGGTCGGCGTCTATGTCGAGGAGACCTCGAAGAAGGACAAGGAGCACCCGGTCGCGTTCAAGGCACACACGCAGATCTGGGGCTACTCGCTCAAGGTGCCCACGCACCAGTCGGACAACGAGTCGGTCAAGATCGACGACGTGACGGATCAGAGCGCGAACTCGGACGACGTTAGCCCGCTCCAGGCGCAGCGTGAGTGGATCTCACAGGCCGAAGAGAACGTGCTCGACCGTCTGACGCAGGCCGGCCTGCTGGCCGCACCCAGCGACTTCGATAAGATTCTCGAGCAGGTCACCAACAACATCATCATCGGCAACAACATCGAGCTCGCTGCTCCGGTGCACTGCCGCATCATGCTGACGACCCCGCTCGAATCGATCGCGGTCGGCAACACGATCATCCTGAGCAAGGGCCTGGTCGATACACTGCCGACGGAAGAGGCGCTCGCTTCGGTGCTCTCCTTCCAGCTGGCGCACATCGTGCTCGGTCACCACATCGACACCAAGTACGCCTTTAACGATCGGCTGCTCTTCCCCGACGAGTCGACCTTTGAGCGCATCCAGATGCACCACACCGATCAAGATGATGTGGATGCCGCGAAAAAGGCGATCGCGCTGCTCGATAAATCAATCTACAAGGACAAGCTGCCGAACGCTGGTCTCTACTTCGTACAGTTACAGCAGCGTGAAAAGGAGCTCGCGGCTCTGAACACACCGCGGCTTGGCGACTCACTGCTGAACAGCGCTGGCGAGCCATGGATGCAGGCGGTCGCGAAGCGCGCACCGAAGCTCGATCAGGACAAGCTGGACCAGATCGCAGCACTGCCGCTTGGCAGCCGACTGCGCACCGATGCATGGGACGATAAGGTCTATATGCTGAAGGCGAATCCGGTTCCGCTTCTCAACGCACGCGACAAGATGCCATTCGAAGTCACACCGGTGTATTACAAGCTGTCGCGTTACGACCAGAACCAGGGTGCAGAGGCTTCGGCGCAACCGCAGCCAGCGCAGCCGGACCAGGCCAGCGCGAAGCCCTCTACTCAACCTCAGCAGTAACTGACTGAATCCATGAGCGCGAGAACGAAAACATCGTTCTCGCGTTTCGTGCTTTTCCGGTACTCTGTCAGAGGCGGGCCTCAAAAACCCGCCTTGTGTTTATTTGCAACCCTGCAGTCTCGAGAGACCCCGTGACCAAAAAGCTTCTGTGCATCGCCGCTCTCCTCCTTCTCCCGACGTTGAGTCGAGCCCAGGTCGTAGCAGCCGGCCGGGGTGGCAACCAACAGCTTTATGTGGGTGGCACGTTCTCGGACTTCGATCCGGACTATGGATATCAGCGGCTCTACGGCATTGGAGCTTTCGTCGATTACGATCTCAGCCCACGACTCGGTGCCGAGGCTGAAGTCCGCTTCCATCGCTTCCATCAGCTCGCGAACATCCACGAAGACAACTACGTCGTCGGCCCGAAGATCAATTTTCATCACAAGCGCTACACGTTCTACGGCAAGGGTCTATTCGGCGTTGGCTACTTCAACTTTCCCGCGAATCAGGCGCACGGCACCTATCTGGATATCGCGCTCGGTGGCGGCCTCGACTATCGCCTGACGCGCCGCATCTATCTGCGCGCCGAGTACGAATACCAGATCTGGCCCGGCTTCATCGGACCGCCGGATCCGCAGCTCTCCCCGAAGAACCGGCCCAACGGACTCACCCCGAATGGCTTCGCGGTGGGCGCCTCTTACCGGATCTTCTAAGCGGCACGTCTCACAGAAAAAGCCCCGGCGCATGCCGGGGCTTTTCTACGCTCGCAGCAGTTCCCGTTTCGCGTGGTCCGCTCACGGTGTTCCCCGCTCACCCTCAATCTGACCACGAGCAGAAACAGCAAGAGGCCCGCCGTATGGCCGGGCCTCTTGCTGAGTTGTGCCGCTGCTTAGAAGTGGTACGCGATGCCGACCGCGGGCGCTGAGATGTTGTAGTAGCGCTTGGTGTCGAAGTCGCTGAAGCCGAAGTTCGGAGCCTTGACGATGATGCCGCGATACTCCGCGCGAATGTCGAAGCTGGGGCTGAGCTCGTAGGCGATGCCGCCGCCGTAGAGCGCGCCGATGTTGGTCGTGCGCTTCGGCCCGAAGCGCGTGGTCCCGGAGCTATCCAGCCCGCTGAACATAAAGCCACCAACGCCGGCTTCGGCGAACGGATTCAGGTTCCGAAAGTGGAAGTTCAGGACGTACGCGGCAGAGATCTCCTGCATGCGCGTGTGCACGTCATTGTTGAGCGTGCTGGTCTTGAAGTTGGTGTAGTACTGCGCCCACTGATAGTTCACTTCGAGGGCGCTACGCGGCGTCACCATGTAGCGGTAGCTCGCCAGTACACCAGGACCGTAGCAGTTGCCGCCCTTCGACTTCGGTGCACTCGAAGAGATGGCGATCGTGGGCGCGTAGCATCCCGACTGGTAGACCGCTTGTCCGGTCACATACGGCGGAACCACCAACGTGCCGCTGACGCTTGCATCCTGGCGGCTCTCCTGCCCCCAGCTCGCTGTCGCCAAGACTGGCAACAGCAGTAACAGCAACGAAATCTTCTTCATTCAGTCCTGAACCTCTACGCGTGGAGCACGGCACCGCATCGCGCCGGCGCTTCCCGGACGGCCAAAGTCACAACAGGTTTGATCCTGGCGTTCTGACCAATTGTACCTGCCGTTTCTCTTCCCTGCGGCGCGCTCTGCCGCTCACGCCGGGTCAACCGTGAACAGGAACGGTCGTCCATGCTCCTGCGAATAGGCTCGCACCGCCTGCAGGAACGCTACCGCCGAGTGGGACAGCATCGCATCGCGGCGGTGGACCAGGCGAAGCTGACGCTCCAGCCGGACCTCAGGGATCGGTACCTTGACCAGCTCGCCGGCTTCGATCTCCTGCGCCGCGGCCAGCTCCGGCAGAAACGCGACGCCGTTGCCCATCGCGACAAAGCGCTTCACCGCCTCGAGGCTCGGCAGCTCTACCCCAATGTTGAGCGGCGTCTTGTGCTGCTCAAAGGTCGCGATGATCTGCCGCCGCAGTGGCGACGCGACGTTGTGCGCAACAAAGTTCTGCGCGCCCAGCTCGCGCAGCGGCACGCGTTTCCTGCCGGCCAGCGGGTGCTTTGCATGGACCACGAACGCCACGCCATCCAGATAAACGAGCGTCGAGCGAAACTGCTCCGGGTCCGGACGGAACGAGAGCACGCCCAGTTCCGCGCGACGGGTCAGCAAATCCTCCGGCACGCGGCTCGCAAGCGTGCGCTGCACAGAGAGCGACACATGCGGCGCGACGCGCCGGAAGCGATCGAGCAGCGGCAGCAGGTAGAGCGTGGTGTACTCGTTGGCCGCGAGGCTCAGGTGGCCGCGTTCGAGGCGCTTCAGCTCGCGGACGGCGCTCTCCGCCTCGACACGCAGCCCCACCATGCGGCTGGCATAGTCGCGCAGCACATCGCCTGCCGCCGTGAGCGAGCCGTCACGCTGCGCGCGGTCGAACAGCGGCTCACCTAACTCGACTTCGAGTTTGCGGATGACCTGGCTGACCGCTGGCTGCGTGCGGGACAGCCGCTGCGCCGCGCGGGAGAAGCTGCGCTCTTCGACAACGGCGAGAAAAGTTTCCAGTTGCTGCAGGTCCATAAGAGAAGCTCGCGGCCCCGCTTTCGCAGAGGGGCCACATAAGAGAAACTAATCATAACTCCAATAACAATAAATTTGCATTATGCAACATGATCCCCCAAGATGGTGTTCGAGGACTCTCCATGGCGAACCAAGACGGAATGGCAGGGGCCGGCCCGCAGGCAGGTCCCTGCGACCGCATCATCTTCTTTGACACCACGTTGCGCGACGGCGAGCAGTCACCCGGCTGCAGCATGACGACTGCCGAAAAGATCGAGATGGCGCATGCTCTTGAAGATCTCGGCGTCGATATTCTCGAGGCCGGCTTCGCGATCTCCTCCGATGGCGACTTCAATGCGATCCGCGCGATCAGCAAAGCAGTCAGCCGTCCGATTGTCGCCTCACTCGCGCGCGCCCGCTCGCTCGATGTCGAACGCGCAGCGCGTTCACTCGACCTCGCGAAGCGCGCCCGCATTCATACATTCCTCGCCAGCTCCGACCTGCACCTTGAAGTGAAGCTGAAGATCACGCGACAGCAGGCGCTCGACCAGGCAGTCGCCGCGGTGCGCCAGGCGCGCAGCTACGTCGATGACGTGGAGTTCTCTGCGGAGGACGCGACGCGCAGCGACATCGATTATCTTGCTGAACTCGTCGCCGCCACGATCGATGCAGGTGCCACCACCATCAACCTGCCCGACACAGTCGGCTATTCAACCCCAGATGACTACGCCCTGATGTTCACGGAGATTCTGCGCCGCGTTCCTGCAGCCGCGGGCATAACGCTGTCGGCGCATTGCCATGACGATCTCGGCATGGCCGTCGCCAACAGCCTAGCCTCGCTGGGCGCCGGGGTGCGGCAGATCGAATGCACCATCAATGGCATCGGCGAGCGCGCCGGCAACGCCGCACTTGAAGAGATCGCTGCGGCCTTGATGGTGCGGCGCGACAAGTACCCTTATCGGCACTCGCTCGACAATGCACTGCTCTACTCGACCAGCCAGATGCTGGGCGAGCGCATCAGCTTCCGGCCTGCGCCGAACAAAGCAGTGGTGGGCGCAAATGCGTTCGCGCATGAGGCTGGCATTCATCAGCACGGCATGCTCGCGAACCCACTCACCTACGAGATCATGACGCCGGCCTCTGTCGGTGTGCCGTCGAACAGCATGGTGCTGGGCAAGCACTCCGGCCGGCACGCGCTCTCGCACCGCCTCAGTGAACTCGGGCATACGCTCACCGCCGAGCAGCTCGATGCGTTCTATCACCGCTTCGTCGAACTGGCGGATCGCAAGAAGGCAGTCTATGACCAGGACCTGATCGCGCTGGCAGCACAGGTCAGCACACCCGCACTTGTGGCGGTCGAGGCAGCGCAATGAAGCTGAAAGTTTTGGTAGTCGCCGGCGACGGCATCGGTCCTGAGGTCACGCGCGAAGCCGTGCGCGTGCTGCGCAGTGTGGCCGATGCGGGTGGTCATGAGTTCACGTTTACCGACGCGCTGATCGGCGGAGCCGCGATTCGCGCCGAGGGCACCCCGCTCCCGGCGAAGACGCTCGAGCAGGCGAAGGCGAGCGATGCTGTGCTGCTTGGCGCTGTCGGCGGTAACGAGTTCAACTCGCTGCCGCCCGATCGCCGGCCCGAGGCGGGCCTGTTGCAACTCCGCCAGGCGCTCGGCGGCTTTGCCAATCTGCGGCCCGCGTTTGCCCATCCTGCGCTCGCTGCCAATTCCCCACTCCGGCCGGAGGTTATCGAAGGGGCAGACATCCTGTTCGTGCGTGAGCTGCTCGGCGGCCTCTACTTTGGCCAGCCGCGCGGCTGGCAGCGCGAAACCAACTCCGCCTGGAACACGATGCGCTACACGCGCGATGAGGTCGCCCGCGTCGCTCGCATCGCCTTCGAGCTGGCCATGCAGCGACGGCGCAAGCTCACCTCGGTCGATAAGGCGAACGTGCTCGAGACTTCGCAGCTCTGGCGCGCCACAGTCACCGAGATCGCACAGCAATACCCGCAGGTCACGCTCGAGCACCAGTACGTCGACGCCTGTGCCATGCACCTGATGAATACGCCTCGCAATTTCGACGTCGTTCTCACAGAGAACCTCTTTGGTGACATTCTTTCGGACGAGTCGGGCGTTATCACGGGTTCGCTCGGCATGCTGCCGTCTGCCACGATCGGTGGTGCTGTCAACCTGTACGAGCCGGTGCACGGCTCAGCGCCGGACATTGCGGGGAAGGGCATTGCGAATCCGCTTGGCGCCATCCTGACCGCGGCCATGCTGCTGCGTCACTCGGCACATTTGGAAGCAGAAGCGCAGGCCGTCGAAGCAGCCGTGCGCAGCGCGCTCGAGAGCGGGCATCGCACCGCCGACCTGCTTCGCGCCGGCGACCCGCGCCAGGCTGCCAGTTCCACGCAGGAGATGGCGGCGCTGGTAAACAGTATCCTGAATGACACGCTCGAGCGGCACCAGTCGCTGCACGCTGTCTAGCTCTCCACTTTCGCAACGAGGAATCGAAGCTTCATGTCACAGCCGCAAACACTTTTCGAGAAGGTCTGGCAGAAGCATGTCGTCGCCGAGCCCGCGGGCGAGCCGACGCTGCTCTACATCGACCTGCACCTCGTGCACGAGGTAACCTCGCCCCAGGCCTTCGAAGGCCTGCGTCTCACCAACCGTCTCCTGCGCCGTCCGGATCGTCATATCGCAACGGTGGATCACAGTGTGCCCACCACCAGCGTGCAGGATCGGCTGGTGATCGCTGACCAGATTGCCGCGCGCCAGGTGGAAGCGCTGCGCCGCAACTGCGCCGAGTTCGGCGTCGAATTCTTCGACGTGCAGGATGCAAGCCAGGGCATCGTGCACATGATCGGGCCAGAGCTGGGCGCCACCAAGCCCGGCATGACCATCGTCTGCGGCGATTCGCACACCTCCACGCACGGCGCGTTTGGGGCACTCGCCTTCGGCATCGGCACCTCGGAGGTCGAACATGTAATGGCGACCCAGACGCTGCCGCAGTCGAAGCCACGCACATTCCTCATCCGCGTGGAAGGTGACCTGCCCGCCGGCGTCACCGCGAAGGACATCATCCTCGACATCATTGGCCGCATCGGCACCGACGGCGCGACCGGCTATGTCGTCGAGTACGCGGGTTCAGCCATTCGCGCGCTCTCCATGGAAGAGCGCATGACGGTGTGCAACATGAGCATCGAAGCGGGCGCGCGCGCCGGCATGATTGCCGCCGACGAAACGACGTTCGCCTACCTCAAGGGCCGGCGCTTCTCTCCGCACGGAGAGGCATGGGACGACGCCGTTGCGGAGTGGCGTACGTTGCGCTCCGATGAGGGCGCGCCGTTCGACCGCGAGCTTGTCATCGATGCCGCCGACCTGGCGCCGAGCGTCACCTGGGGCACATCGCCCGGCATGGTCACACGGATCGACAGCACCGTTCCCGCACTCGAAAGTACGGCCAGTGAAGCCGACCGTAAGAGCTATCAGCGCGCGCTCGAGTACATGGACCTGAAGCCCGGTCTGCCGATGGAAGCAATCGCGGTCGACCGCGTCTTTATCGGCTCCTGCACGAATGCGCGCATCAATGATCTGCGCGCTGCTGCCGGGGTCGTGCGTGGACATCACGTCGCCACCACGGTGCGCGCAATGGTCGTCCCCGGATCGCAGGATGTGAAGCAGCAGGCGGAGAAGGAAGGGCTTGATCGCATCTTCCTCGACGCAGGATTCGAGTGGCGCGAGCCGGGCTGCTCCATGTGTCTGGGCATGAACCCGGACATCCTTGCACCCGGCGAGCGCTGCGCGTCCACCAGCAATCGCAATTTTGAGGGTCGCCAGGGCCGCGGCGGACGGACGCATCTGCTCTCACCCGTGATGGCCGCGGCAGCCGCGATCACCGGGCACCTCACTGATATCCGGAAGTGGCCTGCAGCGGCATCGCCCGCGGCTGCGGAGCCCGCTTTCGCGAAAGAAGGAGCCCGCTGATATGGAGCCGATTCGCACGTTCACCAGCACCGCTGCGCCGCTGCCCTTCCCCAACATCGACACCGATCAGATCATTCCCAAGCAGTTTTTGAAACGCATCGAGCGCACCGGCTACGGTGATTTCCTGTTCTACGATTGGCGTCGCATCCAGGATGGAACGCATGCCGGCGAGCCCAACCCGGAGTTCGTGCTGAACAAACCAGAGCATCGCAGCGCGCAGATCCTGCTGGCAGAGAAAAACTTCGGCTGCGGCTCCTCACGCGAGCACGCTGCGTGGGCGATCCAGCAGTACGGCTTTCGCGCAGTGATCGCGCCCAGCTTCGCCGACATCTTCTATTCGAACGCCGGCAAGAACGGCATCGTGCTCGTGCGCCTCACCGAAGCCGAAGTGCACACGCTGCTCGACCGCGTCACACAGAATGCGCAGCACGCGATCACCATCGACCTCGAACAGCAGACTGTGACCGATGCCGCTGGCTTTCATGCGCACTTCGAAATGGATCCCTTCCGTAAGGAATGTTTGCTGCATGGCCTCGATGACATCGGGCTGACACTGCGTCACGCTGCCGCGCTCGATGCGTACGAGCAGCAGCATGATCGGGAACCCTGGTTTGCGCCAAAGGCAGGTATCGCATGAGCAGCACAACGCACACGAACGGAGCCAAGCGACGCTCCGCCGCACTGACCGAGGGGCCGAGCCGGGCCGCTGCCCGCTCCTATCTGCGCGGCGTCGGGTTCAGCAAAGACGATCTGCACAAGCCCATCATCGGCATTGCCAACACATGGACCGAGATCGGCACCTGCAACGTGCATCTGCGCGACATCGCCGAGGCCGTGAAGCAGGGCATTCGCGAAGCCGGCGGCACTCCGATGGAGTTCAACACGATCACTATCTCGGACGGAATCACGATGGGCACGCCGGGCATGAAGGCATCGCTCATCTCGCGTGAGGTGATCGCCGACTCGGTCGAGCTGGTGGCGCGCGGGAATCTATTTGACGGCATAGTCTGTATCGCTGGTTGTGACAAGAACATGCCGGGCACCATCATGGCCATGTGCCGCCTCGACATCCCTGGGCTGATGCTCTACGGCGGCTCGATCGCGCCCGGCAAGCTGAAGCAGCCGGATGGCAGCCTGGTCGACATCACCATTCAAAATGTCTTCGAAGCGATCGGCTCGCACGCGGCCGGCCGCATCACGGACGAGCAGCTCGAAGCGGTCGAAGCCGCAGCCTGCCCTGGCCCGGGCGCCTGCGGCGGCCAGTTCACGGCCAACACCATGGCGATGGCCGGCGAGTTCCTCGGCATCTCACCCATTCAAATCTCGGGCGTGCCAGCCACACACCCGGAGAAGTTCTCATCCAGCCGCGAAGCTGGCCGGCTGGTGATGGAGCTGGTGCGTCGTGACCTCCGGCCATCGCAGATCATCACGCGGCAGGCGCTCGAGAACGCCATCGCCGCGGTCTGCGCGTCCGGCGGCTCCACCAATGCCGTGCTGCACCTCATCGCCATCGCGCGCGAGATGGGCCTCGAGCTCACGATGGAAGACTTCGACCGCATCAGCGAGCAGACGCCACTCATCTGCGATCTGACCCCCGGCGGCAAGTACGTCGCTAAGGACTACCAGGAGGCCGGCGGCTCACGCGTACTGGCGAAGCGCCTGCTCGATCGCGGGCAGCTTCAGGACACCATGACGGTGACATGCCGCTCGCTCCACGAGGAGGCGAACGCAGCAGAGGAGACACCCGGCCAGGTCGTGATCCGCGCATGGGATCAGCCTCTCAAAGCAGTCGGCGGCCTTGTGATTCTGCGCGGCAATCTTGCGGCCGACGGATGCGTAGTCAAGGTCGCAGGGCACGAGCGCCTCTTTCATCGCGGGCCGGCGCGCGTCTTCGACAGCGAAGACGATTGCTTCGCTGCGGTCGAATCCGGACAGATTCGCCCGAACGACGTGCTGGTGATCCGCTACGAAGGTCCGCGCGGCGGCCCAGGCATGCGCGAGATGCTTGCCGTCACGGCTGCGATCAAGGGCATCCCGGAGCTCTCTGACACGGTCGCATTGCTCACGGACGGCCGCTTCTCCGGTGCGACGCGCGGCCTGATGGCAGGCCACGTTGCCCCCGAGGCGCAGCTTGGCGGCACCATCGCTGCCGTACGCGAAGGGGATTCGATCGTCTTTGATATTCCCAACCGCAAGCTCACGCTCGAGGTGCCGGACGCTGCGATTGCAGCCCGACTGAAGGCATGGCATGCGCCGGAGCCGCGCTACAAATCCGGGGTGTTCCGCAAATACGCGAATACAGTCAGCTCCGCCTCGCTTGGTGCAGTGACGCAGTAGACAGACAGGAAAGGTGCGCACGATGAGCACAGATCCGAAGCACACATTGCCGGCGACCACCGCGGACGGACACACTCTGCTCACCGGGGCGGAGATCACGTGGGCCACGCTTGAAGGCGAGGGCGTGCGCGAGGTCTTCGGCTACCCGGGGGGCGCCATCCTGCCGATCTACGACGCGCTCCGCAAATTTCCCATCCGTCACATCCTGGTGCGGCACGAGCAGGGGGCCGCGCACATGGCCGATGGCTACGCGCGCGCATCCGGACGTGTCGGCGTGTGCATGGCGACCAGCGGTCCCGGTGCGACCAATCTGGTGACCGGCATCGCCACCGCTATGCTTGACTCGATCCCGCTGGTCGCGATCACGGGTCAGGTCTCATCGAAGGTGCTCGGCTCCGATGCGTTCCAGGAGATCGACATCACGGGCATCACGCTGCCGATCACCAAGCACAATATCCTCGTCACGCGCGCGGAGGAGATCGCGCCGGCGCTGCGACTTGCTTTCCAGATCGCGCAAGCCGGCCGACCCGGCCCGGTGCTGGTCGACATCACGAAAGACGCGCAGCAGGGCACAGCCTCATTCTCGTTCGCCGCAGCAGCCCCGCCTGCCGCACGCCCCCACCCGATGCTGCGCGCAGAGTCCGCGTCGATTCGCCAGGCAATCGCACTCATCCAGCAGGCGAAGCGACCGATCCTCCTCGCAGGCCACGGCATCACGCAATCCGGCGCGGAGCAGCAGGTGATCACCTTCGCGGAATCACAGCAGATCCCCGTCGCCTCCACGCTGCTCGGTCTCGGCAGCTTTCCCGCGGCGCATCCGCTGCACCTCGGCATGATGGGCATGCACGGCGAGTCGTGGGTCAACCAGGCTATCCAGGAGGCGGACCTGCTGCTCGCCTTCGGTATGCGCTTCGACGACCGCGTCACCGGCAACCTCGCGCACTATGCTCCACAGGCAAAAAAGATCCACATCGAGATAGATCCCGCGGAGATCAACAAGAACGTCAAGGTGGATGTCGCGCTGATAGGCGACCTCCGGGGCGTCTTAGGGACGCTGCTGCCGCTCCTGCCCCGGCGGCAGGACAGCGGGTGGCTGCGCCAGATCAACAGTTCTAAGGGAACCGCGGCGGTCCGCGACATCATCAACCTGCCCGATAATGGCCACCTCTATGCCGCGCACGTAATCCATGACATCTGGCGCGAGGCGCAGCGCGCCGGTCGCGAACAGGACACCATCATCGTTACAGATGTGGGCCAGCACCAAATGTGGGAGGCGCAATACTTCAAGCATGAGGCAGCGCGCTCGCTGGTGACCTCAGGTGGCCTTGGCACGATGGGCTTCGCGCTACCCGCAGCGATCGGCGCGAAGATAGCCTGCCCGCACAAGGATGTGTGGGTGATCGCCGGTGATGGTGGCTTCCAGATGACCGCAGCCGAGCTCACGACCATCGTGCAGGAGCAACTCTCGATCAACATCGCGATCATCAATAACGGTTTTCTTGGCATGGTGCGGCAGTGGCAGGAGGCGTTCTACGAGAAGAACTATGCGGCGTCGCCCATCCTGTCGCCTGACTTCGTCAAGCTCGCCGAGGCCCATGGCATCGCCGGTGCGCGCGTCACCAGCCGCCGGGAGGTGGTGCCTGCCATCACCGCGGCCCGTACATCGCAGCAGCCCTTCCTGATCGAGTTCCAGGTGGAGAAGGAAGACGCGGTGTACCCGATGATCGCCCCCGGCGCCGCCCTGCACGAGATGGTACGGCGGCCGCAGCGCGACCCGCTGCTTGAAACCGCGGAGGACGAGTAGATGCTCCACACCTTCGTCGCCCTGGTCGAAGACAAGCCGGGCGTGCTGACGCGCGTCGCTTCCCTCTTCCGCCGGCTCAATATCAACATTGTCTCGCTCACCGTGGGCGAATCGGAGCGGCCGGACACCTCGCGCATGACCATCGTCTGCGATGCGCACGAGCATGCCGCGCATCGCATCCGCGCATCGCTCTACAAACTGGAGACGACGGTGCACGTGGACGAAGTGGATCGCGCCGGCGCCGTCGTTCGCGAGCTCTGCCTGATGAAGGTTGCCGTCGGTCCGTCCATGCCGCACGGACCGGGCTCGCGCTCGCAAATCTTCGAACTGGCCAACGTCTTCCGCGCGCGTGTGGTCGATCTTGCGCCGGAGTCCATCATGCTCGAAATGACCGGCAGCTCTTCAAAAATCGAGGGCCTCATCCAGGTCATCACCGAGTCCGGCTACACCATTCTCGAGGTCTCGCGTACCGGCCGCATGGCCATGCGGCGCGGGCATCACACCAGCCGCGTTCTCTCCGCCCTCGGCACGCGGCCGAACGGCCACGCCCCCGACCTCCCGGACTTCAACGACAAGCCCGAGGCGGCAGAGTTCCTCCCCAACGAGTTCGAAAACGTGCACGAGGAAGAGATTTAATCTTGTCCGTGCCTTTCGTGTTGCACTTCACGTCCATGAACCATCCGCGCATCGCAGCCGCGCGCTGATCCGCATTTCACGTCCACAGCAGGACGTCATAAGAGAAGGAGCATCATGCCCAAGGTATTTCACGATCAGGACGCAGACCTCTCGCTGATCCAGTCGAAGAAGGTCGCCGTCATCGGGTACGGTTCGCAGGGCCACGCCCACTCGCTCAACCTGAAGGATTCGGGCGTCGATGTCTGCGTCGGGCTCGCGGCCAACAGCAAATCCCGCAGCAAGGCAGAAAAGGCTGGCCTGCGCGTGCACACAGTTGCAGACGCGGCCGCGTGGGCCGACGTGATCATGATCCTGGTGCCGGATCAGACGCAGGCCGCCGTCTACAGCGAGCACATCGCTCCGCACCTCAAGCGCGGCAAGACGCTGCTCTTTGCACATGGCTTCAACATCCACTTCGGCTTTATCCAGCCGCCGGCGGAGATCGACGTCGCTCTGGTCGCGCCCAAGGCGCCCGGCCATCGCGTGCGCGAGCTCTTCACCGAGGGCGGCGGCGTCCCCGGCCTGATCGCGGTCCACCAGGACGCGAGCGGCCACGCCCAGGCGCTGGCGCTGTCCTACGCGCGCGGCATCGGCTGCACCCGCGCCGGCGTGTACGAAACATCGTTCCGCGAAGAGACGGAGACTGATTTGTTCGGCGAGCAGGCCGTGCTCTGCGGTGGAACGGCGGCGCTGGTCAAGGCTGGGTTCGACACGCTGGTCGAGGCTGGCTACGCGCCCGAGATGGCCTACTTTGAGTGCCTGCACGAACTGAAACTGATCGTGGACCTGATGTATCGCGGCGGCCTCAGCTACATGCGCTACTCCATCTCCGACACGGCCGAGTTTGGTGACTACACGGCAGGCCCGCGCATCGTCACCGATGCCACGCGCGCAGAGATGAAGAAGATCCTCGCGGAGATCCAGAGCGGCGCCTTCGCGCGTCGCTTCATGGAAGAGAACCGCACCGGCAGGCACCAGTTTGAGAAGTACCGCTCTGCTGAACGTGGTCACAAGATCGAGCAGGTCGGCGCAACTCTGCGCGCCGCCATGCCGTTCCTCGATCCGGTCACGGCACCGTCGCAGTCGCCCTCGGCCGAACCCGAACCGGTCGTCAATGCCTAGGAAACAAGAAGGGGCGCCATCGAGCGCCCTTTGATTGCTCGACATCGCACCGCGGCAAGGTTTGCATCCCCACCTGTCCCGTTCCGCTCTATTACGGATATGGGCCGCTTCGTCCGCACGTTCGTCGCGACCCTCTTCCTCGCTGGAGGGCTTGCGGTGCCCCAGACACAGGCGCAATGCGCGGATCACCCAACCACCCTCGCCGCCATGCACGGCTGCTACCGTGTCCTGCTCGTCGCCGGGTCCGGGGCGGAGGACAGCGCGCTTCGCGAACAGATGCAGCAGCTCAGCGCAGACCCGGACGGCCTGCGCGAGCGCAACCTGCTGATCGTGCCAGTCGGCGGTGCCGTGCAGGCAGCGCCGTCGGCCTCGGGCTTGCCTATCGCCGCACTCGAGGAAGCGGAGTCCCGCAACGTGCACGAGCGATTCCGTATTCACGAGACATTCACAGTCATTCTGATCGGCAAGGACGGCACTGAGAAGTTGCGCAGCCAGCGCCCCCTGACGCTCGATCGGCTCTTCGGCACCATCGACAGCATGCCGATGCGGCGACACGAAATGCGGGAACGCCAATGAGTCCCGCTCCGTACCTTTGTCATCCTGCCGCAAGGACCCGGCTCGCTTCACAGCCGGGTGGTCTACCATAGTTCCCTGAGGAGCCGCATCGTGAGCGAGAGCCTGATCGATCAGCCGCCGGTCACCACCACCGACCGCGTTGCCGTGCTCACGGACGCGCTCCGAAAGCTGGCGCCACTGCAGGGCATGACGGACGACGAGTACCACTGGCTGGCCACGCACGGCCAGGAGCGCTGCGTTCGCGCCAACGGGATCCTGTTCCAGCAGGGCGACCCCGCCACCCATATGTCAATCCTGCTCACCGGCGAGATTCAAGTGAAGCGCGATCGCAGCAACGGCGCACCGCTGCTGTTCAATGGACGCGCGGGACAGCTCACTGGCCTGCTTCCCTTCTCCCGCATGCAAACTCAGGGCGGGCAGGGCATCGCGACCACCGACGTGTGGGCGCTCGAATATGAGAAGTCGATGTTTCCGGAGATGCTCGCCGCTGTGCCGTCAATGGCACAGCGCGTCGTCAGTATTCTGCTCGATCGCTCGCGCGAGGTCACCCGCATCGAGCAGCAGTCGGAGAAGCTCACCGCGCTCGGCAAGCTTGCGGGCAATCTCGCCCACGAGCTGAACAATCCCGCATCGGCGGCGCAGCGCGCGGCCTCCGGCATGCGCAAGGAGCTCGAGATCTTCGGCCGGGGCCGCTTCAGTCTCGGCTCGCTCTGCTTCACGCAGGATCAGGTCGATCTGCTCTGCGAATGGGATCGCAGCATCCTCCACTCCTCGGGCCGTCGGCCGGAGCTCACCCCGGCTGACGTCGCGCTGCGGGAGGAGGCCATCCATCACTGGCTCGAGGAGCGGCATGTGCCGAATGCCTCGCGCATCGCGCCCGAGTTTGCCGAGGCGGGCATCAGTCCTGAACAGCTCGACGCCCTGCCCCCGTTCCTCACGCCGGAGAACACAGCGATCCTCCTGGGCCAGCATGCCTCCACGCTGCGCGCGGAGCGCATGGCCGAGGCGATGCTCGACTCGACCGCGCGTATCTTCGACCTGATCAGGGCGATCAAGGACTACTCGTACATGGACCAGGCGCCCATTCAGGACGTGTACGTGCCGCAGAGCATCGAGAACACGCTCGCCATGCTCCAGTCCCGCCTGCAGCACGTGAAGATCGTGCGCGAGTACGAGGCGAACCTGCCGACCATCTCCGCCTATGGCAGCGAGTTGAACCAGGTCTGGACGTTGCTGCTTGAGAACGCACTGGACGCCATCAACGATCGCGGCACCATTGTGCTGCGCGGCCGGCACAATTCCGACATGCTGACCATCGAGATCGAGGACGACGGCCCCGGCATTCCGAAGGAGCTGCAGGCGCGTGTCTTCGAGCCCTTCTTCACCACGAAGGCGCCCGGCCACGGTCTTGGCCTCGGACTCGATACAGCACAACGCATCGTGCGCCTCCACCGCGGCTTCCTCACCCTGCAGAGCACACCGGGGGTCACCTGCTTCCAGGTCTCGCTACCCCTGCAGCAAACGGGCGCGTACTAAGCGCGATACCTCGTCTTGACGCATGTGCCGCTTTCCCCTAGCCTCAAGGCCATGACCTACCCCTGCGGCGGACGAATGCCTATGGCCATGCCCACCCTAGCCGGTGTGCAGTCTGCGCCTGGGCTTTAACGCTCCGCTCGATCGCAGACCAGCCGGCTAGGGACCCGCGACGCTCCTGACTCCTTCCCTGCGCAAGGGATGGTTCCCTTCCATGAGCCTGGCTCTCCTCACCTTGCCGGAGGTGATCTGTTGAAGTTTGAAACCCTGCTGCTGAGCTTCGATCCTGCCCCGGGCGACCGTTTTCGCCCCGCCAATACGCCCATCTACCAGACCGCGACCTTTCGCCAGGATTCCGCGACCGGCTTTGGCGACTATGACTACACGCGCAGCGGCAACCCGACGCGCGCCGTGCTCGAGACGCAGCTCGCGCTGCTCGAATCGGGATCACGCGCCTTCTGCTTCGGCACCGGCCTCGCCGCCATCACGGCCGTCACGCGGCTGCTCCAGCCGGGCGATGAGATCCTCGCCTGCGACGATCTTTACGGCGGCACCTATCGCCTGTTCTCGCGCATCCTCGCCAAGCGCGACATCACAGTGCGCTACGCCGACTTCAGCGACGAAGCCGCCCTTCTCGCCGCGCTTACCCCGAAGGTGAAGCTGCTCTACCTCGAGACGCCCACCAATCCGCTGCTCCAGATCCTCGATCTCGAGAAGATTGCCGCCCTCGCCCATCGCCACGGCGCGCAGGTTGCAGTCGACAACAGCACCATGTCGCCCTACCTGCAGCGCCCGCTCGAGCTGGGCTGCGATATCGTGATCCACTCGGCGACGAAATTTCTCGCTGGTCACAGCGACGTCATGGCTGGCGCCGTCATCGTGAAAGATACCGCGCTCGCCGAAGAGCTCTATCTGATCCAGAATGGCGAAGGCGGCGGTCTTGCACCGTTCGACAGCTTCCTCGTGCTGCGCGGCATCAAGACACTGGCGCTGCGACAGAACGCGCAGCAGGCCAACGCCACCGCGCTCGCCCACTACCTTCAGCAGCACGCTGCCATCACCGATGTCTACTTCCCCGGGTTGGCCACGGGCGAGGCCGCAGCGATCCACAAGCGCCAGGCCAGCGGCCCGGGGTCGGTGCTCAGCTTCCGTACCGGCGATGCAGAGCTCTCACGGCGCCTGGTCGAAGGCTGCCGCCTGCTCACGATTACCGTCAGCTTCGGCGGCGTGAACTCGACCATCAGTCTGCCCAACTACATGTCGCATGCCAGCATCCCCGAGCATCTGCGGCAGCAGAAGCAGATTCCGCGCGATTTGGTGCGGGTCTCGGTGGGTATCGAGGCTATCGAAGATCTCGTCGCCGATCTCGAACAGAGCCTGGCCGCAGCGCAGGCCATGCAGAGCGACCAAAAACCCTAAAGGGCTTTCGCAGCCGCGTCCGCGGTCCGTACCTGGCGAAAGCTTCGCTTCAATTGCGAAACCAGGTCGAGGCCGGACTCGCGATACCAGCGCATATGCGCATGGTCGAACGCGGCACAGTAGAGCGTGGCCGCCAATTCGCAACGGCCACGGTCGCCGCGATACGCTTTGCGACGCACCAGCTCCGCGCTCAACGCGGGTGCCCATCCGTGAACACAGTAGAGAAACTGCCCGCGCAGACACGGCTGCTCGAACATCAGCTTGATCATCTCCTTGGGCTTGCGCAGATGCTCGGGATCTTCACGGATGAGCGCGAGGAATGCTTCTTCGAGCGCGAGCAGCGGTGGCGTCGTTCGCGGCGCGGCGGCAAACCGCTCAGCCACGCGCTCGCCGAACCGGTCCACGCTGAAAGCCAGCAGTTGCTCCTTGGTTGGGAAGTAGCGGAAGAAAGTCCGCCGCGACACGCCGGCACGTCGGCTGATCTCTTCGATCGTCGCGCGCTCGAAGCCCAGTTCGCCGAACAGCTCCCAGGCGGCGTGCTCGATCTCCTCGAGCACGAAGGCGTGCTTGCGGTCGCGCAGTGAGCCCGCGTCCTGACCCTTGCGGCCGGTCAGCTTTTGTTCCGTCGCGGTCTCTTTATAAACTTGCACGTTATGCAGAGTATGGCACAATGTGCCAGATGTTCGGAGTGAGCAGATTCCGTGAGTCCACCCGCGTGGTGGCCTCATCTACTCCGCAGAGCAACTACCCTGCCGCGCTCCCGTTGCGCTGGCTCCCTCTTTGACTGCAACACTTTCCGGGATGGCTCCAATGACGTCTAGATACCTCCACGCCCCGTCGCGCTCCGAGTCCGGCACAAGCCCGCTGGCCGGCTGCCCCTCCGCGGCCTTTCTCCTGCTTCTCGCGGGCATCGCGCTGATTGCCGGCTGCAGCAAGCCAGCGCAGGGCGGCGGACCGCCTCACTTCCCGCCACCGGACGTAGTCACTGCGCCGGTCGCGCAGCGCGATGTGCCGATCTTCGGCGAATGGGTCGCCAACCTGGACGGCTTCACCAACGCGCAGATCCAGCCGCAGGTCTCCGGCTACCTCGTCCGTCAGGATTACAAGGAGGGCTCGGAGGTCCATAAGGGCCAGGTCCTCTATGAGATCGATCCCCGTCCCTTCCAGGCGACGGTCGACCAGGCCCGCGGCCAGCTCGCTCAGGCGCAGGCGCAATTGCAACTTGCGCAGATCAATGTGAAGCGCGACACGCCTCTTGCCGAAGCGCGTGCCATCGCCCGGTCGCAGCTCGATAACGATCTCCAGACCCAGGCCGCGTATGAAGCAACGGTGAAAGCGCAGGAAGCTGGTGTCGAAACAGCCCAGCTCAACCTCGGCTTCACCAAGGTGCGCTCGCTGCTCGACGGCATCGCCGGGATCGCAACCACGCAGGTCGGCAGCCTGGTCAACCAGCAGACCGTGCTCACGACTGTCAGCCAGGTGCAGCCCATCAAGGTCTACTTCTCGATCAGCGAGCAGGAGTACCTCGCGCTATCGAAGAAGGTGCGCGCCAGCGGCGGCAGCGATCTGTTGCACAGCCAGAACCGCGTCCCGATCGAGCTGACCCTGTCGAACGGCACCGTCTACGGCAGCTCCGGCCGCATCATCTTCGTGGATCGCCAGGTCAACACGAATACCGGCACTATCCGGGTCGCGGCGGCCTTCCCCAATCCGCAAAACCTGCTCCGTCCCGGCCAGTTCGGCCGTGTGCGCGCGCAGACGGACCTGCTGAAAAGCGCACTCGTGGTCCCGCAGCGCGCCGTCTCGCAACTGCAGGGGTCGTATCAGATCGCGGTGGTCAGCAGCGATGACAAGGTTCACGTCCACCCCGTCGTGGTCGGCCCGCAGGTCGGTCAGGAGTGGGTCATCACCAGCGGTCTCAACCCCGGCGATCAGGTTGTGGTCGAGGGCAACGGCAAGCTGGCGGACGGCATGCCCGTGCACCCGAAGCCGGTGAGCGCAGAGCAGGCAGAAGAAGCACCCGGGGCCAACGGCAACCAGGGCGCAGCGACCGGGAGCAAATAAGTCATGTCGAAGTTCTTTATCAACCGGCCCATCGTGGCCATGGTGATCTCGATCATCATGGTCATCGTCGGCGTGGTCGCCATGCTCAGCCTGCCGACGTCGCAGTTCCCGGACATCGTGCCGCCCGAGGTGGTGATCCAGGCGAACTACCCCGGCGCGGATGCGCACACGCTCGAGCAGTCGGTCGCTACCCCGATCGAACAGCAGGTCACCGGCGTGGATCGCATGAATTACATGTACTCCACCAATGCCAACAACGGGCAGACCTCCATCACCGTTGACTTCGGCATCGGCACCAACCCCGACATCGACCAGGTGCTCACGCAGCTCCGCGTCAGCCAGGCCACGCCGCAGTTGCCGTCCCAGGTGAACACCGCCGGCGTGCAGGTGCTCAAGTCCCTGCAGTCGCCGCTCATGCTGGTTGCGCTCTCGTCCCCGAACGGCACCTATGACAGCACGTTCCTGAACAACTACGCGTACATCAACCTGGCCGACGAGCTGACGCGCGTGCCCGGCGTGGCGCGTGCCCAGATCTTTGGCGGACAGTACGCGATGCGCATCTGGGTCAAGCCCGACCAGCTCGCCAAGCTCAGCGTCACCGTGCCGCAGATCATCAGTGCCATGCAGGTGCAGAACAATGTGAACCCTGCCGGCCAGATCGGCGGCGACCCGGTGCCGCAGGGCCAGGAGTTCACTTACACGGTGCGCTCCCAGGGACGCCTGGTCACACCCGAAGAGTTCGGCGACATCATCATTCGCGCGAACCCTGACGGCTCCGTGCTGCGGCTGAAGGAAGTTGCACGGATCGAGCTCGGCGCGCAGTCGTATTCGCTGATCGGCAACTTCAACGGCAAGCCCGCGTCGATCATGGCGCTCTATCAGCTGCCCGGGTCGAACGCCGTCGCAGCTGCGGCCGCTGTCCACAAGCGCCTCGCCGAGCTGCAGACCACCTTCCCGCAGGACATGATCGTGTCCATCCCGCTCGACACGACCAAGGCGGTCACCGCCGGCCTGAGTGACATCATCCGCACGCTCGTCATCGCGCTCGTGCTGGTCATCCTCGTCGTCTACATCTTCCTGCAGGGCTGGCGCGCGACGCTGATTCCGCTGCTCGCCGTGCCTGTCTCGCTCATCGGCACTTTCGTCGTCTTCCCCGCACTCGGCTTTTCGATCAACACGCTGTCGCTGCTCGGGCTGGTGCTCGCCATCGGACTGGTTGTCGACGACGCCATCGTCGTCGTCGAGGCAGTCGAGACGCACATCGAGGAGGGCATGTCGCCCAAGGAAGCCTCGATCGCCGCGATGGAGCAGGTAGCGAGCCCTGTCATCGCGATCGCGCTCATCCTCGCAGCCGTCTTCATTCCGACCGCCGCGGTCCCCGGCATCACGGGCCGCCTCTACCAGCAGTTCGCCGTCACCATCGCGATATCGGTCATCTTCTCCGCATTCAATGCGCTCACGCTCAGCCCTGCGCTGTGCGCCCTGCTGCTCAGGCCGAAGAAAGAAAAGCGCGGGCCATTGGGCGGCTTCTTCCGCTGGTTCAACCGCAGCTTCGAGCGCGTCACCCAGGGCTACGTGCGCACCTCGGGCTTCCTGATCCGGAAGTCTGTCTTCGCGCTGGTCTTCCTCGTCATCGTCTCGATCGGCGTGTACTTCGTCGGGCGCGATATCCCCGGAGCCTTCCTGCCGCAGGAGGATCAGGGCTATCTCTTCGTCGCCATGGTGCTGCCCAACTCCGCGTCCCTGCAGCGCACGATGGAAGCCTCAAAGAGCGTCGAGAAGGTCATCCTCGGCACGCCCGGGGTCCAGTCCATTATCTCGGCGAACGGCTTCAGCCTGCTCAGCGGCACGCAGTCCACCTACAACGCCTTCTACTTCGTCACCCTTAAGCCCTGGGACCAGCGCAAGGCGAAGAATGAGCAGTTCACGGCCATTCAGCAGAACGTCGCTCGGGGTCTCGGCGGCATCAAGCAGGGCCTCGCCTTCTCCTTCCCACCCCCCTCGATCCCGGGCGTCGGCTCCTCGGGCGGCGTGACAGCCATCGTCGAAGACCGCTCCGGCGGTGACCCGCAGTCGCTCACCGACAACCTGAACAAGTACATGGCGGAGCTACGCAAGCGACCGGAGATCGCGGTCGCGATCACCACCTATGCGCCCAACGTGCCGCAGATCTTCGTCGATGTGGATCGCGCCAAGGCGCTGCAGGAAGGTGTCAACCTCGGTGACGTATACCAGACACTGCAGACCTTCATGGGCGGCTACCTGGTGAACTACTTCAACCGCTTCGGGCGGCAATGGCAGACCTATGTCGAAGCCGATGGACCGTCGCGCACCAGCATCAACAACATCGGGCAGTTCTACGTGCAGAACGCATCCGGTCAGTCGATCCCGCTGAGCGCGCTGACCAGCATCCGCCGCATCACCGGACCCGAGTTCACGCTGCGCTACAACGAATACCCCGCAGCGCAACTCAACATCTCTCCCGCGCCCGGGTACAGTTCGGGTCAGGTCAACGCCGCTGTCGAGCAGGTGTTCAAGAACACCATGCCGAGCTACATGGCGCTCGACTATCAGGGCCTGTCCTTCCAGGAGCAGAAAGCCGCGCAGGGCGTCGCGCCAAGCACGGTCTTCGCCATCTCGCTGCTGTTCGTCTTCCTCATCCTCGCAGCGCAGTATGAGAGCTGGGCGCTGCCCTTCGGCGTCCTGCTCGTCACGCCCATCGCGGTGCTCGGCGCCTACCTGGCGCTCTCCATGCGTGGGCTCGAGAATGACGTCTTCGCGCAGATCGGGCTCGTCATGCTGATCGGTCTCTCTGCCAAGAACGCCATCCTCATCGTCGAGTTCGCGCGCTCGGAATATCGCAGCGGCAAGAGCATCTACGACGCCGCCCTGGCTGGTGCCCGGTTGCGTCTCCGCCCCATCCTGATGACCGCTCTCGCCTTCATCCTCGGCTGCATCCCGCTCTGGACCGCGGGCGGCGCAGGCGGTGTCTCACGCCAGATCATCGGCACGGTCGTGATCGGCGGCATGCTCGCAGCCTCCTTCATCGCCATCTTCATCATCCCGGTCACCTTCGCCGTCGTCGAGCAGATCGCGCACCGCTTCAGCCGCGAGCATCGCGACCAGGCCCGGGAGCGCAGCCGCGAGCGTCGCGAGACCGTCACCTCCGGAGGTGGCCTGTGAAGACATTCGCACACATCGCCGCCAGCGCCACCGCGCTGCTGACGGTTGCACTCACCGGCTGTCTCGCGCCGAAGTATCGGCGACCCACGACCAATCCGCCGGTCGTCTACCGTGGCGCGGACACGAACGGCGCCACGCAGGTCAGCCAGACGCCGCACGACCGCGAAGGCAAAGAGCTTGCCGGGCAGCCCGGCAACACCTCGACCAGCGCGCTCTCGCTCGGCGATGAGAAGTGGTGGGAGGTCTTCGGCGATCCCGCGCTGCAGGATCTGATCCGCACCGCGCTCAAGCAGAACTATGATGTGCAGATCGCGGCCGAGCGCGTGCTCGAATCGCAGGCACAGCTCGGCATCACGCGCTCGCAGCAGTTCCCGCAGCTCGGCGTCGGGGCGGGCTACAGCACGCAGCGCTATCCCTCATCCCAGTTCGGCGGCCTTGGCGCCTTCGTCACCCACCTGGGCGAGCTCACCACCTCCGCCTCCTGGAACCCCGACTTCTGGGGCCAGTACCGCAATGCCACTCGCGCCGCGCGTGCGCAACTGCTCCAGAGCCAGTTCAACAAGAGCTACGTCCTCGATACCGTCATCCTGAACGTCGCCACCGGATACTTCCAGCTGCGCACGCTCGACGCAGAACTCGAAATCGCGAAGCGCACTCTCGCCTCGCGGCAGGAGTCGCTCAAGCTGACTCAGACGCTTGAAACCGGCGGCAGCACCAGCCTGCTCGACGTCCGGCAGGCCGAGGAGTTGGTCAGCACTGCCTCCGCCCAGATCCCCGACCTCGAGCGGCAGATCGCGCAGGAAGAGAACGCGCTGCAAACCCTGCTCGGGCAGAACCCCGGCGACATTCGCCGCGGTCTCCCCATCGATCAGCAGCCGCGCATGCCGGTCGTTCCCGCAGGACTCCCCTCCACCCTGCTTGAACGCCGGCCGGACATCCGCGCTGCGGAAGAGGCGCTCATCGCGGCCAACTTCCAGATCGGCGTGGCCCGCGCTGCGTTCTTCCCGTCCATCTCGCTCACCGGCCAGGTCGGCACCGGCAGCAATGCGCTCAACAACCTCTTCACCGGCCCCGGCTTTCTCTACAATTACGGCGCCTCCGCGACGCAGCCCATCTTCGAAGGAGGCCGCCTCCGCAACAATCTGCGCCTGACCGAAGCACAGCAGCGCGAAGCCGTTCTGACGTACAAGAAGACCGTATCGCAGGCTTTTCAGGACGTATCGAACGCGCTAGTCGCCTACCAGAAATACCGCGAGTTCCGTGAGGAGCAGGAGCGGCTGGTCACCGCCTCACGCGACGCCGTCAACCTCTCGACCATGCGCTACAAGGGCGGCTATTCGAGCTATCTCGACGTGCTCACTAACCAGACGACGCTCTTTTCCGGTGAGCTGACACTGGCCTCGGCACGCGAGAACGAGATGCTTACCCTGGTCCAGCTCTATAACGCGCTCGGCGGTGGCTGGCAGCAGTAACCGAAACTGATGCTGTTCTCGACAACGGTCGCCCTCGGGCGGCCGTTGTCTTTGCGCGCTCCACGCCTTTAGCAAAAAGACACCCCTCCGTTACGTTCTCCTTTCCCACTTCCGAACCGCACCCCCTTTGTCGTTCCAAGCTGGCACTTTCGTGGAACAGAAGAGCTCCCCCAAATGCCGCCATAATGAGCCCACTGCGAGCCGTGCATCTCCGGCTAGCTCGCCGTCACGGCTCCCCACACCCACCAGCGGTGCGATCTCATCGCCGCGGTGCACATGATTCGCAGGATGGCTATGGCTCACAAATCTTCGTTCTTCGCTCAGAGACTTACTGCTGGTGCTGCCCTGCTGCTCGCCGCCAGCGCCGCGATCGCCAATGCACAGGCGCTGCCCCGTCTTGCGGGACAGATCGACAGCTCGGCAGTGGTCTCGTTGCCGAACTCAGTGCATCCCTGGGCACGCGCGGAGTTCGATCGCGGACCAGTGCCCGGCGGCAACACGGGCCGCCTGCTGCTCGTGCTCGGCCGCTCCGATGAGCAGGAGCAGGCTCTGAAGACGTTGATGGCGGCGCAGCAGGATCCGACGTCGCCCAGCTATCACAAGTGGCTCACGCCCGAGGAATACGGCAAACGCTTCGGCGCCGCCGACTCGGATATTCAGGCCATCCGCGGTTACCTTTCCTCGCGCGGCATGAACGTTGGCCGCGTCTCGAGCAATCGCCTCTCCATTGAGGTCACCGCGACCGCCGATCAGATCCGCTCCACCTTCGGCACCGAGATCCACGCTTACGCCATCCAGGGCAAGACCTTCTACGCCAACAATGCGAGCCCCAGGATCCCGGCAGCCCTCGCGTCAGTCGTGCGCGGCTTCTCCTCGCTGAACAACTTCCGCGCCGAGACGGCCGCTCCCGTCCGCCAGGGCACGCTCGATCGTGCGACCCACACCGTCAAGCCGCTTTACACGACGGCCGGTGGCACCGTCTTCGGCGTCACCCCCGGCGACCTCGCCAACATCTACGACGTGCCCTCCGCGTCCACGGGCGTTGGAGCCGGTGGCCGCAATGTCACCATCGGTGTCGTCGGCGACTCGGACATCAACGTCTCCTACATCAACAACTACCGCTCAGTCTTCGGCCTCTCCCCCGCCCCGATCACGGTCGTGGTCGACGGCAATGATCCCGGCATCACCGGCGACGCTTACATCGCCTACAAGCAGTTGGAGCTGCTCAGCGCCGTTGCTCCCAATGCCAGCCTCTACTACTACACATCAGCAACGACGGACTACGACACCGGCCTGAACTTCGCCCTCGGCCGCGCCGTCGAAGACAACCAGATTCAGGTCCTCGTGGTCGGCTACCAGGCTTGCGAGTCAACCGTCGGCAAGCAGACCGGCGAAACACTGCTGATCAATCAGATCTATGAGCAGGCTGCCGCCCAGGGCATCACGGTCGTCGCCGCCGCCGGCAACTCCGGCCCGGCCGGCTGCGAAGTCCCCGGCACCGCCGCCAAAGCCACCACTGGCTTTGCGGTCAACCAGTACGCGAGTTCGCCCTTTGTCACCGCTGTGGGCGGTACCGACTTCTACTACGCTGTCACGCCACTGACCTACTGGGGCGCCGCCAACTCCGGCACCTATACCTCGGCCCTCGGCTACATCCCGGAGCAGGCCTGGAATGACAGCACGAACCAGGCGAACCCCTCCGTCCTGCTTGCGGGCGGCGGCGGTGTGAGCACGATCGGCCTCGACGGCACAGCCACCCCCGAGCCCATCCCCTCCTACCAGAGCAGCAATACGAAGGCCGCGGCCATCAGCAAAACGGCCCGCATCCTCCCGGACGTCGCCTTCTTTGCCGGCAGCGGCGCGAACGACACGCTCGGCTACAACTCGACCGCGTACCTGTTCTGTATGCAATCGACCGACTGCACTGGAAACACGCCGCAGTTCACCTACTCTGGCGGCACCGAAGCCTCGGCTGCGGTCTTCGCCGGCGCCGTTGCACTGACGGTCGCGAATAAAAACGCGGGCACGCGCTACGGTCTGGGCAATGTCAACCCCGCCCTCTACTCGCTGCTGACCGGCACGAACGTGCTGCATCACGACATCACCATCGGCAGCACGGCGGTCGATTGCTCCGGCGGCAACAATTGCGGCAAGGGCGCCGTCATGACCGGCTACACAGCGGGCAGCGGCTACGACGCTGCCACTGGCCTCGGCAGCTTCGATATCACCAGCTTCGTCAACAACTATGCCGCGCCGAACACCACGCCCAGCAATGTCACATTGACTGTGCTCGATCCCGCCACCAACCTGGCCCCGGTCTGCAAGTCGGTGGTCAACGGCGTCACCCAGACCATCAGCAACTGCGCCCCGCACAGTACCTCGCTTGAGTTCATCGTCAAAGCAACCAGCGCATCCGGCGGCAATACGGTTCCGACCGGTGAGGTAGCTATCTTCAACACCAGCCCGCTCGCCTCACAGCAGGCCACTGAGTCCCTTACCTTAAGCAACGGCACGGCCACCGAGAGCAGCTACAACCAGCTACCCGGCGGCACCTACAAGCTCTACGCCCACTATGCCGGTGACACCGTCAAGGGCGGCACCTACGCACCGAGCACCTCGGCTCCCTACCAGATCACCATCCAGCCCGAGCCCTGCTTCATCCAGATCTATAAAAACAACATCGCTGGTGGCGGGACCATCCCCTACGGCTCGCCTGTGATCATCACCGCTGAGGCCTACAGCACCACCAACCCCAACAACGTCGCCCTCGACTCTGGCTCGCTCAGCGTGTTCGACACCTACAACGGTGTGCGGCGTCAGATCACAGCCATTCCGCTGAACTCGCAGGGAGCTGCTACCTTCAGCTCTAACCTGCTCTCGTACGGGGCGCACTCGATCGCGCTCGCCTACAACGGCGATGCAGGCTTTGGCGCCTGCCAGACGGCCGCCTACGGCGTGACTGTCTCGAAGGCCGCCACCACCACCACCATCAATGCAGCAGAGACGGATACCGGCGCAGGCACCGCCAGCATCGGCATCACGGCTGTCGTTCAGTCCGCTACATTGCCCAGCAATGCGACATCGCCCACTGGCACGGTGACCTTCAACACGAAGACCCCGAAGGTCGTCACCCTGGTGCCCGGCTTCGATCCAAGCGGCAACGCAATCGCCACCGCGAGCACCACGGTCGGCCAGGCGGATGTGCCCACGACCGGCACGATCAATGCAACGTACACGCCGGCTTCGACCGAGGTGAACTACACCGCCTCCACCTCCGCCGCTGTACCCTTCTCCTCCACCACCGCCACCACCACGAACTCGCCGACGACCACCACGTTCACCATCACGGATTCGTACGGTCTCAGCGGCAGTTACCCTGCACTCGACTCGTTGACGCTCAAGCTTCACGTCCAGGCGTCGAGCCCGCAGTCCAGCTTCTTCATCGTCTACGCGAACGGCATCCAGCTCACGCCACCTGTCTCGAAGTTCAACGGGTTCAGCAGTGGTGGCCTCGCTATCGACAAGAACGGCGATGCGACCTTCGTGATGCCGCAGCTCAATGGCTACCTGAACCTGCCGTCCGGACAGGTGCAGATCAATGTGGTCTACGACGGCTGGGCCTCCGGGGACTTGTCGCAGGAATCGGACCCCTCGAGCGCCAGCCAGACCATCACCATCATGGATGACCGCACGTCGGCCGACTTCTCTCTCCAGTCGGACCTGACCGTCAACCAGCAGAATCCGCTGATCGCGCCCACCACGCAGGCCGCCTTCAACCTGCGCCTGACCTCGATCTATAACTTCCAAAGCGCGTACTCCACCACGCCCATCAACCTGAGCTGCAGCGTCATCGGTTACACCAGCCCGACCGGCGTCCACTCAACTCCGTCCGGCCTGGCTTGCGGCTTCAACAACGCACTCAGCACAACCACCGCGAGCGTCACCTTCGCGGCCAGCAGCGCGACACCGGGCTTCATTACCCTGCCGCTCTATGTCGGCGCCGCCAGCGGCTACAGCGTGGCTGCCAACACTCCCCCCGCCCTGCCGGGTTCGCCCTGGTGGTTCGCCACCGGCGGCACCACCCTTGCCTGCCTCTTCCTGCTCGGTCTGCCGGGACGCCGTCGCAACTGGCAGTCGATGCTCGGCGCCGTCGCCCTCATGGTGGTTGGCATTGGGATGACCGGATGCGGCGCGACCACCGGCTCCGGCAAGACCTACCCATTCACCACCACGAATGCAGGCGGCACCAGCGGCACCGGGAGCAACGGAACCACCGGCACTGCGGTACCAGCCGGCACTTACACCGTCCTGGTCACTGCGAGCAGCACCACCAACCAGGCCCTCAGCCACACGCTGCCGGTCCAGGTCGTGGTCGGCGCTTACAACTAACCGCTCCTCCGCGCATAACGGAGAAGGCCACGCTCATCGAGCGTGGCCTTCTTCATGTCGCGATGATCTGGATGTCGCGATCAGCCGGTCATCTGCTACTTCGTGCGAGCAAACGTGACGTATCGCCGACCTGCATAGAGGCGGTAAGTCCCCTTCTCCGCCGTGTTGCCCGCCGCCTCCATCACCTGCAGCGGCGTCGGCCGGTGCAGGGCCGCATCCTGCTGGCTCGTCGCACTCAGCACCTCGTGATCGCCAATATCCATCACCACGAAGCGATCATTCTCGACGAAGCCGACTCCATACGCTCCAGGCGGCAGCGTGCGATTGCCCTCGCCACCGATGCGTAGTGGCACCTCGGTCAGCAGGTAAGCCTGATACCGCTGCTGCACGCCCGTCGAGTAGCCCGACGTATCGACCAGCGCCATCATGGTCAGCAGGCCGTCGCTGTATCGGACACCGCCACTGTTGCGCATCTGCACCGAGGCACTCTGGCCGCGATAAAAGACCTGCGGTGGAAACAGGCTGCTCAGGTCGGCGGCCTTCAGGACTCCCGGGCTCGCCTTGCTGACGGCGGATGTTGCATTGGAGCCCGATTGCGCCGGCACCGGTACGCTGCAGACCCCCGAACCCATCGCGCCCGCTAAGAGGACGGAGAGGACTGCCCTTCGTGCAACAGACGGTCTCTTGTTCATGGTGGGTAGCTTACAGTACGGCTACTTCTTCTCTGCCGACGCCGCTGTCTCATCGGCCGTGTGCAGGTGCCAGGGCACGCTCTCGCCAGAGAGCTCCGGGTGCGCCCGCAGGAAGCTCAGCGTCGCGGTGCTGGCCATTGGATCATCCTTCTCATCCGCAAACAGTGCGGCCTGCGCCGCTGCCTTCTGCTTGTCGCCCTCGCGCCGATAAATGATCGCGAGGTTGTAGTGTGCGGACAGGTCGTCCGGCTCGATCCCCTGCACGGTTTCGTACTCAACCCGCGCCAGATCATACTTGTGCTGCTGGTAGTAGCTGAAACCCAGTTCGCGATGCGCATCGGGCGAACGCGGGAACTCAGCAACGACCTGCTTCAGATCAGTCACGGCCGCATCGAGATCGCCCTGGTTGCGATCCACCAGCGCCTGGTAATACAGCGCGCGCGCATCGCCCGGCATGCGGGTCAGCGCCTGCTTCAGGCTCTCCGCAGCGTCGCTGTAGCGCTCCCACTGCAGGTACACGACGCCAAGGTTGGTGTACGCATCGCCGTAGTCGGGCCGCAGCTTCAGCACTTCGTTGAAGGCGTCCCGCGCCTCCGCGTACTGCGCCTGGTCCAGCAGCGCGATGCCGAAGTTGTTCCACCGCATCCACTCCGCGTTGTCCTTCGCCTCTGCCGGCGCGGCGGCGTTCTCGCCCACCTTCAGCACGCGGCTGCGCACGGCCATCTCCACCACCGGATAGGCCGGGTGCTTGTCGCCCAGCGCGAACCGGGTGAACGCCTCGTTGAAGTGGCGATAGTTCACCTTGGCAGTCAGCGTGTACGGACCCTTCCCGTCCTTCGGAATGCGGAAGCCGTAGCGCACCAGCGTCGAGCGGCCCGGTCGCATCGTCGCGTCCGTCGCGGTCGTGCGGCGGTTCCAGATCTCATGCTTCGTCAGCAGCGCGCCGTCCTTGTCCAGCAGGCGCGTCACGAAGCTGTGCGCCTCCGGGTCCAGCGACCCATCCGGCTGAATGCGTCCGCTCGCATGCAGCACCTTCCCATCCGCGTCCTTCAGCTCGAACTCGGCCCACGCCTCGTACATATCGCGCTGCTCGGGGATCAGCGTGTGACCGATGCCCTTGTTCTGGATCACCACCATCGCCTGCAGTTCGTCACCTGGATGCAGCGTGAACGGCTTTGCTCCGAGCGGCGCCATCACATCCGTCCCGTCCGGCTTCGCCAACGCAAACAGGTCCACGTTCAGCGTGTCCGCCTTCAGGTACTCGATCGTTTTTTT